>DASYMY010000094.1:0-17081 GCA_036008825.1 Glaciihabitans sp. | reverse complement strand
AGCGTCGCACCCGCGCGGATCTTCAGTGGTCGCCAGCGGTATCGCTCGATGAAGGTTTCCGTCGTCTGGCGCAGTCGTACCGGAACCCTCGCTCAGGAGCGTAAGGCGTCTACTCGCCGTACGTGGTCGCGGGCGTGCGCTACAGCACCGTCGAGATCGTCGAACAGGTGGTTACGGTGCCGCAAAGTGCTCAGTACCCCCACTCGGGTGATGAGATGTAGGTGGCGATGTTGCACACCCTTAATGAGAACCGTGATACCCCGCTGCTCCAACGAGCGAACAATGTCGGCGACAACTCGCGCGCCCGTGGCATCCATCACCTGAATTTGTGACATTCGAATGATCACCACGGTGACGTTCGTGATTTCGCTGACGCGGTCGAGGATCCGCTCTGCTGTGCCAAAAAAGAGGGCACCGTCGAGGCGGAACAGCGCAATGCGCTCATCCCCAGGAACAGCGGGTGTTGGCAGCATTTCGCGATGAACACCGCCGGAGGTAGCGAGGGTGCGCAGAGCGAAGAATGCGGCGGCAACAATGCCGATTTCTACCGCGAGAATCAGGTCGAAGGCCACAGTGATGACGGCGGTTGTAGCAAACACGATGGTGTCAGAACGGGTTGAGCCAATTACACTGCGCACGGTGGCGATGGACACCATTTTGTACGCCGTGAACATCAGCACACCGGCGAGAGCTGCCAAAGGAATGTGCCCCACCGGACCGGTCGCCAGGTAAACCACCCCAAGTAGAACAGCAGAATGCGTGATTGCGGCAACACGGCTGCGTGCTCCCGATCGAACGTTCACCGCCGTGCGCGCAATGGCGCCCGTCGCCGGCATCCCACCAAAAAAGGACGACGCGACGGATGCCAATCCCTGGCCCACCAGTTCGCGATCGGCGTCGTACCCGCCCGTAGTGGCGAGAGTGTTCGCCACTCGCGCCGACAGCAACGACTCGATTGCCGCCAGCGCAGCAATGGTGAGGGCAGCGCTTCCGTAGTCGCCCAACGCGTCAAGCGACAGCAGAGGGATAGTGGGGCTGGGAAGAGAGGCGGGCAACACCCCGATGCTCTCCACGGGTAAACCGGCAATCGAGCTGATAAGAGTCACCACAACGATGGCGATAATCGACCCAGGCATGGCGCGGTGAATTTTGGGCACACCCCACATGATCGTGGCCACAGCGAGCACAATCGCGATCGACCAGAGCGCTCCATCTGCCGTGACGTTTGCGACACTCTGCACCGCGGCGATAGCGGAATTATCGCTGTCGCCAGCAGCAACCCCCAATGCTGCCGGGACCTGCTGCAAAAAGATGATCATGGCAATACCGAGCGTGAAACCCTCAATGACGGGCCACGGAATAAACGTCACAGTCCGGCCCAACTTCAGTACGCCGGCGGCTACCACAATCAGTCCGGCCATCAACGTCACAACCGGAATGGCGGATACCCCGTACACCGCGACAACCGGCGCCAGCACCACAACCATGGCGCCCGTTGGGCCAGAGACTTGAACGTGCGAGCCGCCAAAGACAGCGGCAACAAGCCCCGCCACAATGGCTGTGACTAGCCCTGCCGCAGCACCGGCGCCAGAACTCACACCAAAGGCGAGGGCGAGAGGCAGCGCAACGATGCCAACGGTGACACCGGCGACCACATCGCCTTTCCAGGTTCGGCGCACCATCCGGTAGTCAGCGGGGGAGGGGAGCAGGCCTCCGAGGTAGCGCAGGGCGCGGGCTATCCCGTGGGAGAAGGCACTCACCGGGTAGCTGACATGGCGCTCTGCAGTTGCTGGTGTCTCGTCTCGACGATGGCGGCCAGCAGGCTGCGGGCATCCGCTAATATTTCTGCGACTTGGGGGTGTGACAGCTGATAGATGACGTGGCTACCGTGACGTTCGGCGGTAACAAGATTGTGCTGACGCAGCACAGACAGATGCTGCGAGAGATTGGATGCCTCAACACCGGTATCGATCAGTAACGCGGAGACGGGGAGCGGTCCGCGCTCGACGATTACCTCTAACACGCGCACCCGCACGGGATGGGCGAGGCCACGGAACAGGTTTGCCTTTACCTCGTAGAGCGGTCGATGCTCCTGGGTGAAGCCGTCCATTGTGGTATCCCCTCGCCGACATGATCACTTTCTCAATTCATCATGTCGACGGTGTGGGGGCCAGCACAGAGACTTTCGTCCCCAGTGTTAGAGATCGATCGAGTCGTTCGGCTCCAGGGGATAAAACTCTCCGCCACCAAGCTTGGTGACATTGGCAATCCGGTCATTGGCCATCTTTCGCCCAATTACCGAGTTAACCATCTCGTGGGTGGGGAAGGACCGTTTGGGCCCCACCGCAGCGACGTAGTCCATCACCTCGCCAATCTTGAGCCACGGCGCGCTGGAGGGAACGGCGAGCACCTCCACGGCAACGGGAGGAACCGTGAATGAATCGCCAGGGTAGAACACCGTGCCGTTGATTAGCACGCCCACGTTGTCGATTACGGGAATAGAGGAATGGATCACGGCGTGCTTCGAGCCGTAGAAGTCCAGCGAGAACGGAGCAACCTCGTACGAGTCACCGTCCGACACCACTGTGACTTCGAAGTCGCTTGCCACGGCGGCAAACCCGGCCGGTCCGAAAATCTGGGCGTGGGGGTTGAGATCCAGGACGCGGCGAATTTGGTCGGGCGTCCAATGATCGGGGTGTTCGTGCGTGATAACTATGGCAACCACGTTCTTCTGATCGAGAAGAGGAGAGGTGTACGCGCCCGGATCAACCACAACGCGGTGGTTGTCTCTCTCAACAACAAAACAGGCGTGTTCGAATTTCGTGATTCTCATAACAGGAGCGTACGGCAGCGACGCGCCCGGACCAGAAACCTCAGTTTGGTGAGTTGCCCCTGAGTGTGGCATAGTTGTCAAGTTGTCGCGACGGCCCCATCGTATAGCGGCCTAGTACGCTGCCCTCTCACGGCGGTAACACCGGTTCGAATCCGGTTGGGGTCACAACAGCCCGGTTCCCTTTGAAAATAAGGGAACCGGGCATTTTTTTGTTAACCCTGCTCTCGGTCCGCCTCCTGCCAGGGCCCCTTCGCCGACAGTGGGATTCGCGCTCGCACGCCAGCTCAAATGCCCGGTTGCGGCGCCCCCTCATAACATAGTTATTCGTCACCTGAGGCCCATTGAATTGTGCGCGAGCGCGTTATACGGTGACCCCACATTGGGGGCGAAAGGTATTGAGAAACATCGTGATCGGTTATTACGTGCATCACAGGGGGGCCGGTCACCGGCACCGCGCTTTAGCGATTGCTGCTGCCATCGGGCAAGAGGTCACAATCCTCTCCTCAGCGCCCCAACCCGAGCGGTGGGACGGCCCGTGGATAAGCCTTCCGCTCGACACTCCTGAGTCAGAAAATTCAATCGAAGCGGATGCCGGTGGCGCACTGCACTACGTTCCCATTCAGAGCGCCGGCTTACGCACTCGAATGGCAATGATTTCCGCGTGGATAGAACAAGAACGTCCTGCGGTGATGGTCGTCGACGTATCGGTTGAGGTCGCCGTGCTTGCCCGTCTCCATGGAATTCCCGTTGTCACGGTGGCGCAGCCGGGGGACAGGTCAGATGCTGCGCACCTCCTTGGCTACCGGCTCTCCTCTGCGATCATTGCGCCGTGGCCAGACCTCGTCCGCCCGCTGACCACAGCACCCGATGTCGAGTCGCGGGTTGAAACCATCGGCGCGATTAGCCGCATTCACCCCAGTGGCGGCGCCCCCTCTTCTCCCCATCACCTGGCCGGCGCGGGCGGGGTTATTGTTGTGCTCACTGGCGAGGGCGGACGAGGGCTCAGCGCCGTGACCGCCGCCGTCGAGATCGCCTCAGCAGCCCTTCCGCAGTACACCTGGCGAACACTTCGCGGGCAAAACGAAGAGACGGTAGCAGCGGCTCTTCGCGAGGCGACCCTGGTGATTGCCCATTGCGGACAAAACGCGGTCGCTGAAATTGCGGCGAGCCGAACCCCGGCAATTTTGATCCCCGAAGACCGTCCGCACGGGGAACAAAGCGCCCTCGCGGCGGCCATCGCCTCCTCCACCTTGCCCGCCCGCACCGTGAGACCGGCCGCAGTGGCGAGCACCGATTGGAGTTCCCTCATCACTGAAGTAACTACCCTCGACGGTGCCGACTGGATGGTGTGGTGTGATGGTGCCGCTGCCGAGCGCGCTGCGGCCATCATCACTCGCATAGCCAGCATGGGCGACAGCGACACCGCTGAGAAAATCGCGTCGTGACCACAGCGGTAATTACGGTGGTCTCCGGCCGGCACGAGCATCTTCTGCGGCAGCACCAGGCACTTGTCTCCTCCCATGCCACCCCCGACCTGTACATCGTGGTGGCCATGGACGACCCCTGGGTTACCCAATGGGCGCCTACGGACGAACCCGCTCCGCAAATTCTTTCCGTCCCCCTTCACGATGGCGCGCTTCCACTCGCCACAGCCCGAAACGTGGGAGCGGATGCCGCCATCGCGGCGGGTGCTGACCTTCTAGTCTTTCTCGACGTCGACTGCATTCCCTCCCCGGAAATGGTGAACCGGTACACAGTGGCATCCGCACAGTATTCCGGTGCACTGTTGTGTGGTCCTGTCGGATATCTCCCAGAGAACACCGACTACGACCAGCCGGCAGAATTCGGTTCAGTTGCCCACTTTCACTCGTTCCGACCCCGCCCGCAACCGGGAGAGATTGACGTGGGAAAGCATGAGCTGTTCTGGTCACTGTCCTTTGCTGTCTCAGCGCAGACCTGGCGCACTATCGGCGGTTTCCATGAGCAATACCGCGGCTATGGGGCCGAGGACACCGATTTTGCTGTGACCGCCCAGCGGGCCGGAGTGGAGGTGGTGTGGGTGGGTGGCGCCGATGCGTTCCACCAATACCACCCCACCACCTCGCCACCGGTTCAGCACCTCACCGACATTCTGCGCAACGGATCCCTGTTCGCTTCGCGGTGGGGGTACTGGCCCATGCAGGGCTGGTTAGACGCATTCGAGCAACGTGAGCTTGTCACCTGGGATCAACACTCTGACACTTACGTTCGAACAGAAAAAGTTTTATGAAAATCGCTGTCCTCTGCCACATGCATCACCCCATCTCTGAGCCGTTCGAGGGCGGAACAGAGGCACACACGGCCATGATCGCCAATGGGCTTATTGCTCGCGGCCACAGTGTGACCTTGTTCGCCAAAGAAGGGTCACAAACCGACGCCGAGCTCTACCCACTGGTCCCCAAGGATTTCGAGTTCGTGCACCGGGCATCACCACTCGTGCGCAAACAACAGAAAGGGTTTCTCGCCGAAGCGGTTTTTCACAGCATCGACGTGATTCGTCAATCGAACTTTGATGTTGTGGTGAACAACTCACTGAGTTCGCTGCCGTACACCTTTATGCGCGACCTACGGATGATGACCGTACTGCACACGCCTCCCACTTTGGAGGATGTCTCGTCCGTTGTTTCCCACCCCGATTGGGAACCAGCCGAACACCACAGCTATGTCACCGTGTCGCACACCAACGCCGCATCATGGCGGGCACTGTTGCCATCCACCCGGGTCATTCTCAACGGCGTAGATCTGTCCATGTGGAATGTTGACGCACCGCCTCGGTCTGACACCGTGGTGTGGGCGGCCCGCATCACCCCGGAAAAGGGACTCCACATCGCCATCGATGCAGCGCGCGCAGCGGGGATGGCCATCGAATTCGCTGGCCCCATCTCTCACCCTGCTTACTTCCGCGAACAAATTGAGCCAAGGCTGGGGGAGATGGTGCGCTACGTCGGACATCTCTCGCACACTGAGCTGCCGAACTTCATCGCAAGCGGCGCGGTGTTCGTTGCCTCCCCGCTGTGGGCGGAACCATTCGGTTTGTCTGTTGTCGAAGCGATGGCAACCGGAACTCCCGTCGCAGCTCTCCCCAACGGGGCACTACCTGAGCTAGTCACCGCCACAGCGGGGAGGGTGTCTCGACTGGTGTCGGCCCGATCACTCGCGGCGGCCATTCGCTCCGCCCGCACCGTCGAGCGGGATGGTGTCCGACTGAATGCGGCTCGATTCTCTCTCAACCACATGCTCGACGAGTACGAAACTGAGCTGATGGACCTCGCCGAGTCGATTCCGCAGGTGGCGAGAGACGCCGCCAGCTAGTGCCGACCGTCTCCGCCGACGAGATCAATTGCGCTGTTTGCGAGCGAGCTCGCTGTGGGCGCCACCTCCTGTACGATCGAATCTGCGAAAGGCAGTAACCCTGCCAGCCACACCGGAAATCACGGTCCTCCAACGTCGCGGACCCGGTTGTGGCCGCCACCTCACATTTGGGGCGCGGGAGTAAATTCCGAGCCGTGCCCACCCACTTTTCCCCGAAGGACTTCCCATGGCGTTGCAATTGCCTCTTGCCTTTGAAATCGGATCATTTATTGTTCTGATCATCATCATCGCCACGGACCTGGTCCTCGCCTACAAACGTCCGCACATTCCTTCCACCCGGGAATCGTCTCTGTGGGTCGGCTTCTACGTCGCGCTGGCACTCATCTTTGCCGTGGTGATGTACTTCGTTGGCGGACCCGAGCACGCAGGACAATTTATTGCCGGGTGGTTGACCGAATACAGCCTGTCGATCGACAATCTCTTCGTTTTCGTCATCATCATGGCCCGATTCTCTGTGCCGAGAAAATACCAGCAAGAAGTGCTGATGGTGGGCATCATCCTCGCACTCGTTTTCCGGGGAATCTTCATTCTCTTGGGCGCAGCGGTCATCGAGCACTACAGCTTTGTGTTCTACATTTTTGGTCTCTTCCTGCTTTACACGGCCTTCAACCAAGCGTTCGGAAGCCACGATGATGACGCCGAAACGGAGAACAAGCTGATTGGCTTCCTCCGCAAACGCATCCCCATCACCGAGGAATACGACGGCGCGAAAATGCGCACCGTTGTGAATGGCAAAAAGGTCTTCACCCCCATCCTGATTGTGTTCATCGCGTTGGGTACCACCGACCTGGTGTTCGCCCTCGACTCGATCCCGGCAATCTTTGGCATCACCCAGAGCCCCTTTATTGTGTTTGCCGCGAACATCTTCGCGCTGATGGGTTTGCGCCAGCTGTACTTCCTGCTCGGCGACCTCATCGACCGTCTGGTGTACCTCAAGTACGGCATCGCGTTTATCCTCGCCTTCATCGGTGTCAAGTTGTTCTTCCACGCGCTGCACGAAAACGAGCTCCCCTTTATCAACGGTGGTGAGCACATCGAGTGGGCTCCAGAGATCGGAACTTTCACCTCTCTCGCTGTGATTGTTGCCTCGATGGTTGTCGCGGTCGCAGCAAGCCTCATCAAGATCCGGGTCGATGCCAAGCGCATCACCGCGAAGGGCGAGGACCCCGCACTTACTGTCGAGGACAAAACACCGCGCGACTAGCATTTGTGGTGTTCGGCGAAGTCACACAACCTTGCTACCGTTGACCTCACACAGGATGTGGGGGGTCACAGGTGCAGACGGAGACGGTAATAACGCTGCCGATCGGCGACACCACGCTGGTGGCATCCGCCAGTAGCTCCGTTGGCTCGGTGCGTTCCGTCAACGAGGACAGCTTTTTGACGACCGCGCCGCTTTTTGTGGTGGCCGACGGTATGGGTGGTCACGCGAGGGGCGACCGGGCAAGCCAAACCGTGGTCGCCGTACTTCGCGACATGTTGCCCGAGGGTGTTGTCCCGCGCCCTGCCGACGTTCTCGCGGCCATCACCGCAGCTAACAAGGCGGTCCGCGCGCTGATGGGAGATGACGGTCGCCCGGTGCTATCGGGAACCACACTGGTGGGGATGGTAATCGTGCGCTCACCCGCAGGAGACGGCTGTCACTGGATGGGTTTCAACATCGGCGACTCCCGTCTCTACAGCTGGAATGGCCGAACCCTCGACCAAGTCAGTGTTGATCATTCCGCTGTTCAAGAGATGGTTGATGCCGGCTCTCTTACCCCAGCGGCAGCACGCAGCCACCCCGGACGCAACGTCATCACCCGCGCGGTGGGTGCTGACGATACGGTCGACGCAGACGTGTGGCTCCTTCCTCTGCGCGGAGCGCAAACCTTTCTGCTGTGCTCCGACGGACTCACCACCGAACTCGACGACGACACCATCGCGGGATTGCTCGCAGGGCACGGCGGAGATGGTCCAGACATTTCCATTGCGGATGCCTTGGTAGCTGCGGCTGACACCGCGGGCGGTCGGGACAACATCACCGTTGTTGTCGTTGACTCCTCCGTGGCCGGGGCGCGCCCCAACGACGAAAACACCACCGAACGCTCCCTCAGTGCGGCGTCCCTCGAAGACACCCAACCCAGAATTTAGGCACACCCGATGATTCAGTACGTTCCCACTGCCCCCGGCGGATGGCTCTTCGTCGCAGCACCGAACGCCGTTGTGCTGGTCGCATCTTCCGACAAACCCGACACCGCCAGCCACCTCAGCGACGCCCTCGCCTCGCCCGAACCCATCGCCGCTGTCCTTGATCTACTCAGCAGCAACGGACTCGCCGCTACCCCCGCCTTCGCCGTCGCATCGTGGAACGCAGAAGGAACCGTGCACCTCATCGTGCGCGGAACTCCCACGGTCACCCTCACCACAGCACCCAATGCCACAACCGACGAGCAGACCATCGACGGCAGCACCGTGTCGACCTGGCGTGAAACCACCATCACGGCCGTCACCACTGTTCGCTTCACCGTGAGTGCTAACAGTGACGCCAACGCCCCAAGCTCCCACGAGCTGCCCCTCGTCGCCGGCGCTGTCTGGGCCAGCTCCGTCACAATCTCGCCGCTCAATTCCGAATTGCCCGTGCCTCTGACTCTACCGACTGCCTCTTCAGACACCCCAGCCGCCCCTCCCGCTGAGAGCGTCACGCCACAACAACAGCACAACACAGCGGATGCCACAGTGCCCGAGCACACCCTCGTTGAGCACACCATCGTCGAAATTACCGAACGGGAACTCGACCCAGCATCCATCCCGACCCCGGCAGCCGAGCCAGCAGTCGAGACGACGGCCGAGCCGGAGGCCGAAGACCAACCCGCCACCGACGGATACGGTCATCTGTTTGGCGAGACCGTTGTGCGCACCATCGAGTCCGCTGCGGTACGTCCTCCAGAGGACGACGAAGAGGACGAGCCACAGCCAGCAACCGAGTCCGATCGCACCGACTCCGGTCCCACCGAGTCAGCCTCAACCGACTCCGACTCCGACTCCGACTTCGACCCCGCCATCGCCGGTCCGCTCAGTACAAGCAGCCCCACCTTGACTGCGGATCCCGCCAGCCTTGGTGACTTGGTCGCGGAAACCCCCGGTAGTTCTGCCGAGCCGGTTGTGCGTAACTTCACCGGCGGCTTGCGCTTAGAACTATCAACGGGCGGCAGTGAATCGCTGTCCCAGCCCATTCGAGTCGGGCGAGCCCCTAGTGTCACTCAGCTCTCGAACGGGTTAGTGCCGCGTCTGATCACCATCCCCGATGACAAAGACATCTCCCGCAACCACGTGGATGTTGCGGTGGAGGGGGACACCGTTGTGGTGACTGACCTGAACTCGCGCAATGGGACATCCGTCATTCTTCCCGGTAAGCCCCCGCAGACCCTGCGTCACGGCGAACCTACCGCGATCCTCGTTGACACGGTCATTGATCTTGGTGGCGGCGTCACTCTCACCGTGAAGGATTCGCAGTGAAACGTCGGCCATCCGCTGCCCCCGAGATTCCCGGGCTGGAGTTTGTGCGACTGCTTGGCACCGGCGGTTTTTCGGATGTGTTCCTCTACGAACAGCAGCTGCCGCGTCGCCGTGTCGCTGTCAAGGTTTTGCTCACCGAGGGGTTGAATACCGCTGCTCGACGCGCGTTTGTCGATGAAGCTAACCTCATGGCGCAGTTGTCTGCGCACCCCTACATCGTCACCATTTTTCATGCGGATGTCGCTCCTGACGGCCGCCCGTACTTTTTGATGGAGTACTGCTCAGGCCCCAACCTCAGCGACCTCTACAAAAAGGAGCCGTTCAGTGTGCCCGATGCGTTGCGCACCGGGGTGCGTTTGTCCAGCGCGATTGCCACAGCTCACGCCGCCGGCATTCTGCACCGCGACATCAAACCGGCCAACGTCCTCACAAACGATTTTGGGTGGCCAGCGCTGACAGATTTTGGGATTTCCTCTGCGGTTGAGGACGAACTGCCCGGCGCCACAACGGCGGCGCGACTGGCGGACGAACCGGCAGAGGGGGAAGCCAACACCATTGGGATGAGCGTGCCGTGGTCACCGCCGGAAATGTTTGACGACGACCCCCACCCGGATGTGCGCTCTGACGTGTTCTCTCTTGCCGCAACCATCCACACCCTCCTGGCCGGACGCACCCCGTTTGAAATTCCGGGCCGCCCCAACGGCAGCCTTGACCTCATCGGACGCATCGAACGCGGCGCCGTTACCCCCATTGGTCGACCCGAGATTCCAGCGTCGCTGACCGCTGTATTGCTGAAAGGTATGGCATCGCGTCGCACCGAGCGGTACAACACTGTGGTCGAGTTCGCTCGCGCTCTGCAGCGCGTTGAACTCGAGCTGGGGTTTGCTCCGACTCCAATCGAAGTGCCGCGCGTTGTTCTGCAAGATGCCGCATCCACCGACGCTGCAACCGCCGAAACCCACGTGCGATCGGCCGGTGAAATCCCCGAGCCAGCTCTTTTTCGCAGTGCCGGAACTGCCGCGGAAGAAACCGTTCTGCGCGCCGACCACACCTCAGCTCCGGTTCCAAACGACCTGCCCGCAAACGACCCGGCAGCCCCATCGACTGTCGTATCGTCGCCCAGTGTCGGGTTCGCCGCCGAAGGCTCAGCCGCTCCTGCCACTTCTGGCGTTCCTGCCGCCAACCCGCGGTCAATTATGCCGTCGTTCGCGGTCCCCAGCTGGCCTGCAATCCCCGACGATGGGGCCCTCGTGCAGAGCTTCGCGTCCACGGAATCCGGTGACGGAACGATGGTGCGCCCCATCGCTTCATCGAGCACACAGTCCATCAACTATGGGCCGGACCCGATCAACTTTGGGTCGGACCCGATCAACTATGGGGCGGATGCCTCAGAGCGCGGCTACCAGCCGGCTGCGCCGCCCCGCGCGAGCGCCAACACCTCTCGCGCCTCCGACGACGAGTACCTTCCCGAAGAACCGGGTCGCCGCTGGTTTGTTCCCATTGTTGTCGGACTGTTCATTGTGATGGTTGTTGGCGCGATTATCGCGATCGCCATCGGGCTCTCGGGCAGCCAGCAGGACAGCGCCGCGGCTGCTCGCGCCGCGTCTGCTCGTGCCGCGTCGGTCGGTGCCGTGACAGTCGCCGCCGCGACTGCGGACGCCGGGCATGAAGCATCCGCCCACACAAGTTTTGACAATGAACTAACCGTCTCTTTGGTTGTAAGTGAGGACAGAACACTGTGAGTGCCCCGCGAATTGAGTTTTGTGGCGAGTGGTTCGACGTTGATCCTGAGGCGGGGTTCGGTATCGGGCGGGAAGCTGACCTGACGATCGACGACAACCCCTATCTGCACCGCGTATTTTTGCGGGTCTACCAGGAGTTCGACTTGTGGTGGTTGGCGAACGTTGGTGCGCTGCTGTCGGCGACGGTCTCCGATGGCACTGGGCAGGTGCAGGCGTGGCTGGCGCCGGGCGCCAAACTCCCTATTGTGTTTGAGACGCTGCACGTGATGTTTAGTGCGGGATCAACCACCTACGACTTCACCGTGCATAACAGCGAGGACTACTTCAACACGGGTGTCGGGGCGACCACTGAGGCCGGCACAACCACCATGATGCCGGTCACGTTGACATCCTCACAGCGATTGTTGGTGGTGGCGTTGGCGGAGAACGTGCTCTCCCAGAGCGTTCCGGGGCGCGGGTCCATTCCCGCGTCCGCTGACGCAGCCAAACGGTTGGGTTGGTCGATGACAACCTTCAACCGCAAACTCGACAATGTTTGCGACAAGCTCGACAAATTTGGGGTGCAAGGGTTGCGGGGTGGGCCAGGTGCGCTGGCCACCCATCGACGCGCTCGCCTGGTCGAGTATGCGGTAGCGAGCCACCTGGTGAGTGTCGAGGACCTCCCGCTGCTTGATGCCGAGACCGACGACCAGAGCGCCGAGCAGTAGGAAACAACAAACTGTGGCTGAACGGGGGTTCCCATGAATGTTGGTACGGTTGTCCCCGGTAGACAGAGTGGTTCTTGGGGGAGTCATGTACGCAGCAGTGCCTGTGCCTCCGCGTGATCACACCGCGGACCCGATTCCTCGACCACGCGCTGTCACCAACGCTCCAACTGAGAAGTAGAAGTAGAGACGACGAATGAAACTCAAACTCAGCCTGGTTCGCGCCACTGGCACCGCCACCGACATCGTCATCACTACCGATGCTGCCGCCACCGTCGGGGGAGTTGCTGCGGCGATCACCGAGCGCGATCCACACGGCACCGCAACAGCCTCCAACGGCCAGCCGGTCACACTGAGCGTTATTCATCCAGGGGACGACCGAGCAGTAACACTGATGGCGGATGCCCCCATCGCCGAAGCTCCCATAGCCTCAGGCGCCAACATCACCGTGGTGCCGGTATCGTCCGACACGGCGGCAAACGGGCCCATCTTGGCGACGCTCACAGTGGTCGAGGGCCCCGACCGAGGAACTGAGTTTCCGCTGCGCGCGGGTCGGGTCATCCTGGGACGGGACCCCGCCGCCGACATCTCGCTCAACGACCCGCTGGTATCCAAACGGCATGCCCGGATCGAAGTCAGCCGCACGGTTGACCTTGTTGATCTCAACTCTGCCAATGGCATCGTTGTGGACGGCGGCGAAGTGCCACGGGTCAGCCTCGACAGTGGCCAAACCGTTCTGCTGGGCAGCACGGTTTTGCGAGCAGGAGTTGTTCATAACCAGGAGACCCCGGTCGCTGTTGCCCGTGGACCCGTCTCGTACAACCGCAGCCCCCGCATTGAGGAGCGGTACCCCGGCGAAGAGTTCGACGGGCCGGACATCCCTCGCGAGGGTGATCCCATGCCGTTCCCGTGGATCACCCTCATCGCACCGCTGATTATGGGTGGAGTTCTCTACATGATCTTCCCCGAGCGCGGGCTCGCCATGATCGCCTTTATTGCCCTTGCCCCCATCATGATGGTTGGCGCGTTCTTCACTCAGAGGCTCCGCGAACGTAAACGAATCCGTATGGCCTCAGAGAAGTTTGAAAAGCACCTCGCTCGACTAGGCGCGCGAATGGAAAAAGAGGTTGAGACCGAACGACGGGTTCGCCTCGAGGAAGCGGTCTCCACCGCTGAAGTTATCCACGAAGCACACACCCTTGGGCGGCACCTCTGGACCCGTCGCCCCGAACACTGGAACTTCCTCAACGTACGGTTGGGAATCGGTACTGCCCCGTCCCGCAACAGCATCTCGGGCGCAAACAACACGAGCGGGATCCCCGAGTACGCGGAACGCCTCGACCAAACAATCGAACAGTACAAACCCATCTCGAACGTCCCCATCGTCGACAACCTTGTCGGCGCCGGTGCCCTCGGCATCGCCGGAGATGTTGTCCCGGTCACCCGGGCCGCCCACAGCGCTCTGGTGCAACTGGCTGGCCAGCACTCACCCATCGAACTGTCGTTCACAGCCCTGCTTGGCCCGACCTGGGCTCGCGAGTTCGAGTGGTTGAAATGGTTGCCGCACACGCAGGCACCCAACAGCCCCATTGTTGGCGCACCCCTCGCGCACACCGCCGCAACGGGTGGCGCGCTGCTGGCATCCCTCGAAGAACTCATCATCACGCGCACCGATGCCCGCAAACTCGACACCCTCGACCAGAACCGCGGTCCGCTCTCGCTCGACGACGCGGTTATGGCGCGCGGAGCCGAGGTCGGCGAAGACAAAACCCGTCGCGACGACCGGCCGACCACTCCGTGTGTTGTGGTTCTCATCTCCGATGACGCCCCCGTCGACCGAGCCCGGCTGGTCAGCATGATCGAGCGTGCAGCAGACGCCGGCATTCTTCCCATCTGGATCGCTGAGCGGCCACAAGACCTTCCCGCTGCCTGCCGCACCTTCGTCGAGCTAGACTCCACGGGAGTTCGCGGCTCCGTGGGCCTGGTTCGCACCGGACAGCGTATTGACGACGTGGAGATTGAAACACTTCGCAGCGAGGACGCCCTCGACTTCGCGCGACGGCTGGCTGCGGTCGCTGATGCCGGTGCGTTGATCGCCGATGAAAGCGACATTCCCCGGTCCGTGTCCTTCGTCGACCTGCTCGGTGTTGAACTCACACACTCTTCTGACGCGGTCATTGACCGGTGGAGCCAGAACGCGTCCATTCACAACCGCACCCCTGGCGCACCCCACAAAGCCCGCAAGTCAGGAAAACTCCGCGCACTGGTCGGGCAATCCTCCACCGATGCGCTGCACCTCGACCTGCGCACCCAGGGACCGCACGCCCTTGTGGGCGGAACAACCGGTGCTGGAAAAAGCGAATTCCTCCAAGCGTGGGTGCTCGGTATGGCTGCGGAATACAGTCCAGACCGCGTCACCTTCCTCTTTGTTGACTACAAGGGTGGGTCTGCATTCGCCGACTGCGTCAACCTGCCGCACACCGTGGGTCTGGTCACCGACCTCAGCCCTCATCTGGTGCGGCGGGCCCTCACCAGCCTGCGCGCCGAATTGCACCACCGCGAACACCTCTTCAACCGGAAAAAGGTCAAAGACCTCATCGAGTTGGAAAAGCGCGGCGACCCGGAGTGCCCGCCAGCACTCGTCCTCGTTATTGACGAGTTCGCGGCGCTTGTCGGTGAAGTACCCGAATTCGTTGACGGTGTCGTTGACATCGCCCAGCGTGGTCGCTCGCTCGGAATCCATCTCATCATGGCCACCCAGCGTCCCGCCGGCGTGATCAAAGACAACCTTCGCGCCAACACCAACCTGCGGATCGCCCTGCGTATGGCCGATGAGTCCGACTCCACCGACGTGATTGGCAGCGCTCTCGCCGCAGGCTTTGACCCAGCAGTTCCCGGACGCGGCGCCGCAAAGACCGGACCAGGCAGGCTCACCAGCTTCCAAACCGGATACGCCGGAGGATGGACCAATCACAAGGTCTCCGCCCCCAGCATCGAAATCGCCAACCTCGGCCTCGGCGCCGAAGTTAACTGGGAAAAACCCAAGGTCGACTTTGTGGAAGAAGACGTTGACCTCGGCCCCAACGACACAGCCCGACTGGTCACCACCTTCTCCGCCGCAGCCACCGCAGCGGGAATTCCTGCCCCGCGCAAACCCTGGTTGGACGAGCTCGCAAGCGTCTACGACCTCAGCCTGCTCCGCCAGCGCACGGACGAACGCCTCGTCCTGGGTGTCACCGACGATGCGACAACACAGAGCCAGTACCCGGTGTACTTCCGCCCTGACGCCGAAGGCCACCTGGCCGTTTACGGTACGGGCGGATCGGGAAAAAGTGTCGCTCTGCGCTCCGTAGCCATCGCGGCAGCAATCACGCCAAGGGGTGGCCCAGTGCAGGTCTACGCACTGGACTTCGCCTCCGGTGGTCTTCGTATGCTCGAGAACCTGCCTCACGTGGGCGCTGTAATTCCCGCGGATGACACCGAGCGGGTTACTCGCCTGATCAAGAAGCTCCGCGACATGATCGATGAACGCACCCTCCGCTACGGCGCCGTGCGCGCCTCCACCGTGGCTGAATACCGAGCGATCGCGGACCGGCCCAACGAACCGAGAATCCTGCTCCTCATCGACGGTATGGCGACGTTCCGTCAGGAGTTTGAATTCACCGCCACAACAACCCTCTTCACGTCGTTCCTCCAGATCCTCTCTGATGGACGACAGGTGGGAATCCACGTGGTGGTCTCGGCAGACCGCCCCGGTTCCATTTCCCCCTCCGTTGGGGCGTCGTTTCAGAAGAAAATCATTCTGCGACTGACCGATGAGAACGACTACGCCATGGTCGACACGGCGAGTGACATTCTCACCCCGGCGTCCCCTGCCGGCCGCGCGGTGATCGACAAACTGGAAACACAGGTGGCCGTCTTCGGTGGTACCGCGAACGTTGCCGACCAGGCCAGGGCCATTGACCAGCTCGCGAGCACCATGCGCGCGAACGGCATTGCTGAGGCCCCCGGCATCGCCCGACTGAGCGACGAGATTTTGTTCTCCGAAATCAGTGGCACCACCCCGGGGGTCGTCATCGGCGTTAGTGACGACGATCTGAAACCGTTCAGCATCATGCCTGAAGGTGCCTTTATGTTGACCGGACCTCCCGCCAGCGGACGCTCGAGCGCTCTAGCGCTCCTGCAACAGTCGCTTCGAGTGGCCCTGCCTGATGCTGATCTTTACTACTTCGGAAACGCCAAATCACGGATCGGATCCCGCCCCGGCTGGACGCAAACGGCGACCAGTCCCGAAGCGGCAGCGCAGTTGGCTAAAGACCTGCTGGAGCGAGCGCTGACCCCCGCAACCCCCAGCACGCGGATGTGCATTTTGATTGAGTCCATTTCCGACTTCCTCAGCACCGCCGCCGACCAGGACCTCACCGCCCTGATTAAGGCGGCCAAACGCAACGATCACTTCATCGTGGGCGAGTCCGAGAACAGTACCTGGAGCCAATCCTGGCCACTGTTGATGGAGTTCAAGTCCGCTCGTCGTGGATTCGCTTTGCAGCCGGAACCCCACGAAGGTGATCTGTTGTTCAAAACCACCTTCCCCCGAGCAAAGCGCTCAGAATTCCCCGAAGGTCGCGGCAACTTTGTTCAGGCAGGAAAAACCCGGCGCATCCAGCTGGCTCTCGCCGAGTAGCACGAGGTGGGCACGGTGCATGGGGAGTGCTATCCATCGTGGTATTCGACAGCTGTCGGTAGTGTTTTTGTTAGAGAGATTGAGCCGCAGGGTTTGGTTCTCGAATGTGTTTTTGACCGTTACTGAAAGGAATATCAGATGTCTCAGCTTGGAATGATCCCAGAAGAGGTCGATGACTTGGCGACTCAGCTTGATGCGAAGGCGGGGGA
>DASYMY010000093.1:0-5581 GCA_036008825.1 Glaciihabitans sp. | reverse complement strand
CGAGCCCAGTGAGGACATCGTCGCGAACGCCCGAAAGGAACGTGCCGAACGGCGCAATCCGTTCGCGCGCCTGGTCGTTTTCATCCGCCAGGTCATCGGCGAACTACGGAAGGTGGTGACACCAACCCGTAAGGAGCTTTTGAGCTACACGGGTGTTGTCCTCGTCTTCGTTGTCATCATGATGGTGCTGGTGTCGTTGCTTGACCTCGGCTTCGGCAACCTTGTTGCCTGGGTCTTCGGCGACGGCCCACTCGTCTAGTCCGACCGTGTTGAGCACAACGTCACCACGGCAATGTGCACAACCCCGCGTCATCCCGCAACTTCACCGGGCACCTGCCTGGGTTCGCAACAAAGAAATGGAATGAGATCCCGTGTCTGAGTCTGACCGCCAGGATATCGACCTCGCAACCGCCGCTGAGCAGTCCTCCGAAGAGGACGAAGCGCAGGAGGGTAACCCCCTGTCGTCAGAGGAGGCTTCGGTCGACTCCGCAGAGCACGCATCTATTCACGTTGTTGACGAAGACGAAGAGGGCGACCTCGCCGGCCTGATCGAGGCACTCGACGCTGCTGTCGACCCCGAGGCTGACGCCATTGTTGACGACGCCCTCGACATTGACTCCGTTGACGAAGCTGACGCATCCGTATCTGCCACCGATGACGAAGCCGACATCGAAGCGGAAGAGGAAGCGGCTGAAGAGCCCGAGGTTGCTCCCTACGATGGTCCCGAGCTGGGCGAAGACGGCGAACCCGTTGAGGTTGACCCGTACGAAGCTTTCCGTGCCGAGCTCAAGTCCAAGCCGGGCAAGTGGTACGTCATTCACTCTTACGCCGGTTTCGAGAAGCGCGTCAAGCAGAACATCGAAAACCGCCGGGTATCCATGGCCATGGAGGACTTCGTCTTCCAGGTTGAGGTCCCCATGGAGGATGTTGTTGAGATCAAGAACGGTCAGCGCAAGCTGGTCAACCGCGTCCGTATCCCCGGATACGTTCTCGTTCTGATGGACCTCAACGAAGACAGCTGGTCTGTTGTACGTCACACCCCCGGTGTTACCGGCTTCGTGGGCAACTCGCACAACCCGACCCCGCTGCGTTTCGAAGAGGCGTTCTCCATGCTCAAGTCGCTTGTGCAGATCGTTGAAGTTCCCGTCAGCAAGGCCGGCGGCGGCAAGGGCAAGACCCCTGCACGCGTCATTCCTGCCGAGGTTGACTTCGAGATCGGCGAGACCATCACCATCAAGGAGGGGTCGTTCGCTGGCCTCCCCGGTTCGATCAGCGAGATCAAGCCCGAGAGCGGCAAGCTCACGGTTCTGGTGTCACTCTTCGAGCGTGAGACCCCGGTCGAGCTCAGCTTCGACCAGGTCACCAAGCTTTAGCACCTGCCACGGCAGGGGCTTTCCCCTAACCACCGTGGCCCGGAATCGCCGGGTCGACGGGAGAGTACGGCCGGAGTAATCCAGGCCAGCTCGACACCTAAAAGAAGGAAGTAACATGGCACCGAAGAAGAAGGTCACAGGTCTGATTAAGCTTCAGATCAAGGCCGGCGCCGCCAACCCCGCCCCGCCCATCGGCCCGGCACTGGGTCAGCACGGCGTCAACATCATGGAGTTCTGCAAGGCGTACAACGCGGCAACAGAGGCTCAGCGTGGAAACGTTATCCCCGTAGAAATCACCGTCTACGAGGACCGCACCTTCACGTTCATCCTGAAGACCCCGCCGGCCGCAGAGCTCATCAAAAAGGCTGCAGGTGTTGCCAAGGGTTCGTCCACGCCGCACACCGTCAAGGTTGCCAAGCTCAGCCGCGCCGACCTGCGTACCATCGCGGAGACCAAGCAGGCTGACCTCAACGCGAACGACATCGAGGCCGCTGAGAAGATCATCGCCGGCACCGCACGTTCCATGGGAATCACGGTCGAAGCGTAGCGTTCGCTGCATTTCGCATCACCCCCTTTTAGCAATAGAACCGAACGGTCATCCGTTTTCGGTTCCCAGCGGGAGAGCCAGCCAGGCTCACACAGACCGCGACTCAATTCAGGAGATACACATGGCACAGAAATCCAAGGCCTACCGGGCCGCTGCCGAGAAAATCGAAGAGGGAAAGGTTTACACCCCCTCCGAGGCCGTCGCAGTTGCTCGCGAGACCGGTTCCAAGAAGTTTGACTCGACCGTTGAGGTAGCCCTCAAGCTCGGTGTCGACCCCCGTAAGGCTGACCAGATGGTCCGCGGCACCGTGATTCTTCCTCACGGCACCGGTAAGACCGCCCGCGTTATCGTCTTCGCAACGGGCCCCGCGGCTGAGGCAGCTCTTGCTGCTGGCGCCGACGAGGTTGGTGGCGACGAGCTCATCGAGAAGGTTGCCGCCGGCTACACGTCGTTCGACGCCGCCGTCTCGACCCCCGAGCTCATGGGTAAGGTCGGTCGTTTGGGTAAGGTCCTCGGTCCCCGTGGTTTGATGCCAAACCCGAAGACCGGAACCGTGACCCCCGACACCGCCAAGGCTGTGTCCGAGATCAAGGGCGGAAAGATCGAATTCCGCGTCGACAAGCACTCCAACGTGCATTTCGTTGTTGGCAAGTCCGGATTCACCCAGGAAGCTCTCGCCGAGAACATCAAGGCAGCTATTGACGAGATCGTTCGCGTCAAGCCGAGCAGCTCGAAGGGCCGCTACATCACCAAGGGCACCGTCTCGACCACCTTCGGTCCTGGCATCCCCCTCGACATCAACGTTCTGTCCTAATAGAGCGTCGTCGTCGCTGTCTTTACGGATAGCGAAGTTGTAAGACATTGAAAAGGGCTCGCGGAAACGCGGGCCCTTTTCTGCACCCCGTTGTTCTGGCGCTAACCGAACTCAAGGATCCCCGTGGACACCACCCGTCATGCTTCCCCCGCAGACACCGTTCCCGGGTCGGCCACCGAGCGCGCCGAGGCCACCATCCGCCGCGCTACTCCAGCGGACGCCGAGCTGCTCCATCGCATCGCCGCTGACACCTTTGCCCTGGCCTGTCCGCCACATACAACACCGCAGTCCATCGCCGCCTTCATCGCCAAGTCCCTGTCCCGCGACGCTTTTAGCCACTACCTCGCCAGCGAGAACCGGGTGCTTTTGATTGCCGAAGCGGATGCCACCCCGCTCGGCTACACCATGCTCGTGTTTGAGGATCCGACAGATGCTGAGGTAGCTGCCGCTGTCACCACTCGGCCGACCGCCGAGCTGAGCAAGGTGTACGTGGCGGCTGAGGCGCACGGTACCGGTGTTGCGGCAAATCTGATGCGTGAGTCTATTGCGCAGGCGCGAGTTCAGGGTGCGGCGAGCCTCTGGCTCGGGGTTAACCAGGAAAACCAGCGGGCGAACCGGTTCTACGAGAAACACGGCTTCACACTGGTTGGTACCAAACACTTCCTGGTGGGGGACCGGCTCGAGGACGACTTCGTGCGAGAGCTTCTCTTGTAAACCTGGGTTGTGGCATGGCATCGGCCCTGATACCGCGGGTTCCGGCCCTACGTCCGCCGGGCGCCGCTCTTATGCGCCCAAGGAGGCTGCCCCTGTCGCTAAAGACGGCAGCGCGCCTCAAAAACCCGTCTGGGATCGGTCCCAACCGGGCATTTCACCGGGTTTGCCGTCTTTGACGACACAGGTCCAGCCGGAAACCCCTGCGAGTCCCTAGAACAACCCCTGCGAGTCCCCAGAACAACCCCTGCGAGTCCCCAATACAGCCCCTGCGAGTCCCCAAAACAACCCCGGGCCCCGAAATCAGCCCGTGAGACTAGAAGTCCGCCACCTTCAACACCAGTTTGCCGCGGGTGTGACCCTCTTCGATGCTGCGGTGAGCTTCGGCAGCGTCCTCCAGGTCGAACACCTGGTCAATGTGCACGCGCACATCGCCTGAGGCAATCAGCCGCGAGATGACGGAGAGCGTCGCGCCGTCCGGTGACACCTTGTAGCTGGTGGCGCGCACGCCTGCCGCCGCCGCATCCTCGGTAAAGGTGGGCCAACTTCCGGTGGGGGCGTTGATGATCAGCCCACCGGGGCGGAGCACTTTGAGCGAGCGAGTACCGGTGTCAGCCTGCACGTTCCCGATGAGGTCAATGACCACGTCGACCTGCGGCACCGCGTCCTCGAAGTCAACGGTGGTGTAGTCGATAACCTCGTTGGCGCCGAGCTCGCGCAGCCACCCCACGTTGTTCCCCGAGCAGGTGGCGATCACATACGCTCCAAAGTATCGGGCGAACTGCACCGCGAAGTGGCCAACCCCGCCGGCGCCAGCATGGATAAGGATGCGCTGACCCTCATGGGCTTTCGCCACCTCAACAACCATGCCCCACGCGGTGAGAGCGGCCAGCGGAATCCCCGCAGCTTCCAAATGCGAAATGGGGTGTGGCTTTTTGGTGAGACTCAAACTGGAGACGGCCACATATTCGGCGTACGTACCGCTGAAGCGCGGCACCATCACCATTCCATACACTTCATCACCGGCCTTGATGCTGTGCGCCTCGTAGGGGGATTCCACCACAATGCCGCTGAAGTCACTGCCAATCACGGCGGGGTAGCTCTTGATCTCTCCCGAGACGCCTTTGCCCGAACGGGTTTTGGCATCAATGGGGTTTACCCCTGCAGCAAGCACCTTTACCAAAAATTCGGCGTTCACCTTTGTTGGCTTCGGAGCGTCAGAGATGGTGAGCACCTCAGGTCCGCCGGTTGATGCCATTGTGATGGCGCGCATGGTGGTCATTGTGTTCGGCCTTCCTGGTTCTATAGAACCAAGTAAACGGGGTGAATGAGTCCACGTTGTTTCAGAGAGGTCACCTGCTCGCAAACTTATGAGGCAGCTACGATTGACCGATGAAACGCGAGCTTATGTCTGTCCGTAGTTTTGAGGGGTGGGCAGCAGCGCTGGGAAGCGTTCTTGTTCTGGGCTCTCTCGTGCTGATTTGGATGGCACGCCTGTCACTGACGCGCGATGTCTACGTCAGCGAGATGGGCGCACCGGGTGAGCCCACCGCCGAAATGTTCGAAATCGCGTTGCTCCTGGTTGTTGTGGGGGGAACACTCATTGCCTACGGCAGTCGTGACATCCGCTCTCGTGGAAAAATACTTCTCGCGATAACTCCCGCGGTCTCACTCTGGATAGCCAGCGGCTTTTTCCTTGTTGCCTCGCAAATCACCTGCACCCCCGGATGCCCCGTGCCATACGGCGACCAATTCACCTGGCAAGACCTCACCCACATCGTCTGCGCGGTTCTCGCCTTCGCCGCAGCGTGCTGGGCCATGCTGCAGGTGTCTTTCGCCCACAATCAACGGCGTATGGCGCTGATCTCTCGCGTCGCCGGAATCGCCGTCGCGCTCATTGCCTCCGCCGGTGGCATCCTCTCCCTCATTGGAGTCGCCACCAACTTTGGCAGCCGCCTCGAGTTCGTCGCCACAACCGTCGCCATCGCCTGGGTTGCCGTGTACGGACTCGTTAATGCGAACCGCAAATTGGGGCAGGCGGATGTCTCTCCGCGCGGCACCCCGTCACCATTGCTAGCGGGCGATGACCTCGAGAAGGCGATTCGCTAGCCCAACGAGTACGTGGATTTCGTTGTC
>DASYMY010000092.1:0-5806 GCA_036008825.1 Glaciihabitans sp. | reverse complement strand
TGTCGGTCGAGGGGATCTTGTCTGGTTTGCGGAACATCTGGAGCATTCGGTCAGTGACCACATACCCACCCACCACGTTGGCGGCGGCGAAAGTGGCGGCAATAACCGTGAGTACGTATCCGGTGGGGGAGTCGGCGAGGGCCGCAATCACAATGGCCCCGGCCACAACAACACCGTGAATGGCGTTTGCTCCCGACATCATGGGAGTGTGCAGGGTTGAGGGGATCTTGCTGATCACCTCAAAGCCGACCAGCAAACTCAGCACAAACAGCGCAAGGTTGGTGAACAGTGGATCGGTCATACGGAGATCCCTTCAGAGGCGGCAGAGGCGGCAGATGTGTCGGAGCCCAGCGCCGAACGCACAGCGGCACTCGTGATCTGTCCGGCGTGGCAGACCACCACGGCGGAATGCACCTCATCGGTGGGGTCGTACGACACCACCTCATCCACCACAAGCGCACTCAACATTGCCAAGACATTGCGCGCATACATTTGTGAAGCGGATGCCGGTATGTCCGCGGCGATCTCGCCAGCCCCCACAATGGTCACCCCGCTGGTGGTGACTACTCGTTCACCGTCGACGGAGCCGGCAACGTTGCCGCCGCGCTCGCTGGCCGCGAGGTCAATACAGACCGATCCGGGGCGAAGCGCCGCCAATGTTTCGGCGGATACCAACAATGGAGGGGTGCGGCCGGGCACTTTCGCCGTGGTGATGATGATGTCGAAGGAGGTCAGCGCTGCCGCCAGTTCGGCTTGCTGCGCCTGTTGCTCGTCTACGGTCATGGCCCGCGCGTAACCGCCAGCGCCGGCACCCGCGGTGATGGAGGAGGTGAGGAAGTTGGCGCCGAGTGATTGCACCTGCTCGCGGGAATCCTCTCGCACGTCGTATCCGGTGACGATCGCGCCCAGCCGTCTGGCCGTCGCAATGGCTTGAAGGCCTGCGACGCCCGCGCCAATTACCAGAACACTGGCAGGCCTTGCGGTGCCGGATGCGGTGATCATCATGGGCAGGTAGCGGCCGAACGCTTCAGCGGCAACAATGGCCGCCCGATACCCGGCGGCGCTGGACTGCGAGCTGAGCGCGTCCATGGACTGAGCCCGGCTCAGGGTGCGGGGCAGAAACTCAAATGCCGCAGCGGTGACACGTTTATCGGCCAGCGCGCGTATCACCTGCGGGTTGTTGAGTGGGTCGAGCAGACCAATCAGGAGCTGATCCGAATGCAGGGATGCGACCAATTCCAGGCTGGGGCACCGCACCACGGCTAAGACATCGCTGGTGGCAGTCACGTCATCGCGGCGGCCGATTGCGGCCCCGGCGGCAACGTAACTGGCATCGGGAACACTGGCCGCGCGCCCCGCACCGGTTTCGATGATGACATCGTGGCCGGCCTTCACCAGACGCGCGGTGACATCCGCATCAATGGCAACTCGTTTTTCTCCGTCAGCTATTTCGCGAAGGGCGCCGATAATCACTGAGGTCCACCGCTCTCGTGGCGGCCGGCGGTGTGTTGGTCGTCGGTGTGGTGACTGACGCTGAGGTGGCGTTGGAAACGTCGCCCGTGCAACCGGGTGGGGGTGATACGAACGAAAACGTAGGTCTGAACGGGAACCCAGTCGGGCAGCGGTGCGCGTTCGGCCGCGTTCAGCTCGTCCTCGTCCGAAACAATTTGTGCGGTTCCTTCGACGATGACACTCCACGCGCCAGTGTCTGTGCGGTCATCCACTTCAAAAACCACGGAACGGTTCATCAGCAGATGGTGGAGTTTGGTGCCCCCTGCGGTGCGGAACAGAATGCTTGATCCGTCGGCGTAATAGTTCACCGGGAAAATTTTGGGTTGGTCGTTCACACTGACACCGAGCCGACCGAACGAGGATGCGTTCAACAGCTCCCAGCTGCTGGCAACGCCGAGCTCAGTAACGGGACCCTGCGGCGACCAACCATCGAGGTCGTGATCTGAGTCATGCATAGCTTCCTCCTTGATGTGCTGCCCCATCTCACCGCTGATTGGTGGCCACCGTCAGAGTCAAAAGTCCCGGTGAGACAAATAGGCGCGAGCCTCAGCACGCGGCGCTCGCCACGGTCTGTTGGAGGCAAAAAGATCGATCCCGGGTTAGCGGGAGACGCCGGTAGGATTGGGGCCGATATGTCTGCTGCCTTTACCACCGCAACCGGTGACGCCGTCCGAGTCCGCTTCTGCCCCTCACCGACCGGAACGCCGCACGTCGGCCTCATCCGCACGGCGTTGTTTAACTGGGCGTACGCCCGGCACACGGGGGGTAAGTTCATCTTCCGTATCGAAGACACCGACGCCGCTCGTGACTCCGAAGAAAGCTACCTGCAGTTGCTTGACGCAATGCGGTGGCTCAACCTGGACTGGGACGAAGGTATCGATGTGGGTGGCCCACACGGTCCGTACCGTCAATCGCAGCGCACCGACATCTACCAGGACGTTATCAAGCGCCTGACCGCCACCGGTCACCTCTACGAGAGCTTCGCCACCGGTGAAGAGATCGAAGCGCGCAACATTGCCAACGGCCGCGACCCGAAGCAGGGTTACGACAACTTCGAACGCGAGCTGAGCGCCGAAGCGATCGCCGCCTACAAAGCTGAGGGCCGCCAGCCCGCACTGCGGTTGCGTGTGCCCGACACCGAACTCAGCTTCGACGACCTCGTGCGTGGCGAAATCACTTTCCCCGCCGGGTCCTTCAGCGACTTCGTTGTTGTGCGCCCCAACGGTGTGCCGTTGTACACCTTTGTGAACCCGGTCGACGACGCCCTGATGGGTATCACCCACGTTCTGCGTGGCGAGGACCTGCTCTCGAGTACACCCCGGCAGATTGCGCTGTATCACGCGCTGATCGAGATCGGACTAACGGACGCTATCCCGCGCTTCGGTCACCTGCCCTACGTTATGGGGGAGAACAACAAAAAGCTGAGCAAGCGTGACCCCGAGTCGAACCTGTTCCACCACCGCGACCGTGGGTTCATTCCGGAAGGCCTCGTCAACTACCTGGCCCTGCTCGGCTGGTCGCTCACCCACGATCGCGACGTGTTCACGATCGAGGAGATGGTGGCCGCGTTTGACGTCACGAACGTCAACCCGAACCCTGCCCGGTTTGACCAGAAGAAGGCGGAATCGCTCAACGGCGACCACATCCGTCTGCTGAGCGTTCCGGAACTGGCGTCGCGGATGGTGCCCTACCTGGGCGACTACATCCTCACTCCCGAGGACTTCGACATTCTCTTGTCCGCCACCCCGCTTGTGCAGGAGCGGATGCAGCTGCTCGGCGAAGCGCCCGGCCTGCTCGCGTTCCTTTTTATCTCGGATGACGCTCTCACCTATGACCAGGACGCTATCCCCAAGCCCGACGCGGAGCCGGTGCTGACCGCGTCTATTGAGGCCCTCGCGACGTTGGACGACTGGACGCACGAGCACATCGAAGCCGCCCTGCGCACCGCGCTGATCGAGGGACTTGAGCTGAAGCCGCGTCTCGCTTTTGGCCCGCTCCGTTCCGCCATTTCGGGGCGTCGTATTAGCCCGCCGCTGTTCGAATCGATGGAACTGCTGGGGCGCGACTCCACTTTGGCGCGTCTGGCCAAATTGCGAGCGCTTCTGTGACCTGGGACGCCGTTGTTGTGGGGGCGGGCCCCGCGGGGCTGTCTGCCGCCCTGACTTTGGCGCGCTCGCGCCGTCGAACCCTCGTCATCGACAGCAACCGGCCCCGCAACGCCGTCACCCTCGCCTCCCACGGGTTTCTCACCCGTGACGGAGTCTCACCGATGGAATTGCGTCGCCTCGGCCGCGAAGAACTGGAGAACTACCCCGAGATCGAGTTTCGCAAAACTCAGGTCACGGGCATTGTGCGTGACGGGGACGAGTTTGTTGTTACCGACAAAACGGGTTCCTCGCGCACCCGCACCGTGCTGATTGCCACAGGGTTAACGGAGAAGTTGCCGGCGCTCGCTGGCATCCGCTCGTTTTATGGCACGAGTATTCACAGCTGTGTGGTCTGCGACGCCTACGAATATGCTGACCAGCCCATTGCTTTGCTCGGCGAAACCGACGATTTGACGGAGCGCGCTGTGCATCTGTCCCAGTGGAGTCGCGATCTGATCGTGTTTACCAACGGGGTGGGCACGGTCACGGACGAGGATGAGCAACGGTTGGCTGATCGTGGCATCCGGGTCGATCGTCGCGAGCTGCAGGACGTTGCGGGGGATCGTGATGGCCTGACCGGCATCATCACGGCCGATGGGGAGACCATCGCTCGTACCGCCATTTTTGTGCGACCAATATGGTCAACCTCCCTCGGGTATGCGGAAGCGCTGGAGCTTGACTGCGGCTCTGATGGCCTCCTCCACGTGGACGAACATGGTCGAACCTCGGTCGCTGGAGTGTATGCGGCGGGCGATTCGACCCCTCCAGGACCGCAGCAGCTCATCATCGCAGCGGGTGCGGGAGCGCGCGTCGCGAATGCTCTATCGGGCGACCTTCTCGCTGCCAAGGATGCGACTCGCCGGGAGTGATCTCTCGATTTTGGCGCACCGCTCATCGTGCGTTAGAGTAACTAGTCGGTCCTCTTCGGAGAATCGCATTGGGGTATGGTGTAATTGGCAACACGGAAGATTCTGATTCTTTTGTTCTTGGTTCGAGTCCAGGTACCCCAGCAGTAACAGGCGCAGAATTTCGCGGCGAAATCACGTATCGCCCATGCTTTCTCTCAGGCCTGAGCCTCGCGTGATCGAGCGAGTGCGGAGCGTTGCCGTCCCAATGCGCGATCACTAGGCCCGGAAGTCCGCGTTCGTGAGGATGGGTACCGCTAGAAGCGCTCTCAACTCGTAGTGGTTTCGGGGGGTGCGGCATGCCAGTCGCAAGCAGCTCCGTGCTTGCTAGAGCAGATGCCAGCCGACGGTTTCCCGGGCTTCCAGCATTTTTCGCCGCTCGAAGATGATCGATGAGGCGCACGAGCATGCTTTTGCGAATCACGACTCTAGACGAACTTTCACCTGGCGGCGGTGACAACTGATCGCACCAGGCGGGGGACGTACCGAAGGACGGGTTAAGCGAGTGTTCGGCTTCGCTCAGATTAGCGCCACGGGTTCTTGTCTCCGATCGATCTGCAGGAGTGCGGGGTGAAAGATTTCGACGTGATTCTTTCCGTGCGCTTTGGCGGCATACATTGCGATGTCTGCCTGGTGCACGAGTTCCTTGAGGCCAGTTCCGGTTGTGAACGTGGTGATCCCGATGCTGGCACCGATACCGACGTGGTGTTCGTCAAGCACATAGGGCGCCGCGAGTTCAACCAGAAGGCGCGTGGCGAAGGCAACCGCGTGGAGACCCGTCGTCTCGCGCAAGAGCACGGCAAATTCATCCCCGCCCAGTCGTGCGCACAGATCTCCGGAGCGGATCCCGTCCCGGAGCCTAGAAGCCACCTCGATGAGGAGGTCGTCTCCCACACGGTGACCGAGGCCGTCGTTGATGTCCTTGAAGTCGTCCAGGTCGATGAACATCAGGTGCAGGCTATCGGGTGGGACGGACTCGTCGAGGATTTCGGACAACTGCTCGGTGAATGAAGCACGATTGTCTAGCCCCGTCAGGGCGTCCATACGGGCCTGCGCCGCGAGCTCACGATAAGCCTGGCTGTTCCTCAAGGCCAACACGATCTGGGTGACCAGAGTGCGGATGGAGAGGATTGCCTCGTCCGGGATCGACTTCGGCGCCCCCACTAACAGCCAGCCATCCTCCTCGTCCGCGCTCAGATTCAGACATTTCCACATTAAGGGAGTTCCCACCGCCCTGTTCAG
>DASYMY010000091.1:0-2618 GCA_036008825.1 Glaciihabitans sp. | reverse complement strand
CCCGGCTCAGCGGGACCTGCGGGCAACTATTACGTCATCCCTGCCACCGCCAGCGACCGCTTCGTCACGGCAACCGTGACCGGCACGGGTTTGTCCCTAAGCGCAAGTTTGGATGCCCCGCCCCTCATGACCGTGGGCACGGTGATGGCCAGCGGCTCCTGGCCTGGCATGGGGAGCCTTAGCACAAGCCAGTTGGCGGGCAAGATCCTGGCCAACCACCCCTTCTATGTGGCCGTGCAGAAACCCAGTGGCACCGCGGCCTCCTACTCGTTGACCGTAGCCACCGTGGCACAGCCCAATGCGCCGACGACCACCTTGGCTGTGGGCACCTACGCCACCAGTGTTGGCTTCACGGCCACCACGATTGCGGGCCAGCGCCAGACGCAACTCGTCGTGACTTGGGGCGATGGAGCGACCACGACCCTGCCGGATGGTTTCCAGGGTCCCACGAACTACACGACCAGCCACATTTACGCTTCAGATGGCGCGTTCACCATCCAGATCACGGCGCGGGACGATGTTGGACAGACGGCAAGCATCACGCGGGCCGTCACGGTTCATCATCCCCCGCAAGGCAGCGCCACGGGTGCCACGGCCATCACGGCCGTGCAGGCCACCTTGAACGGCCAACTCACCAGCCGGGGCGGCGTGTCGAGCGTTAGCGTGGTCTACAATCTCTATCGGGGCGGCAACACGTTGGTGGCCACCTCCCCGACCCTCACGGCAACCACGGAAGGCGCAGCATTGCCCGCGTGGACCGCCCTTTCGTTGCAGAGCGGGAGCTCCTACACGTACACAGTGACCCTGAGCAACGACGTGGCCAGCACCACGTCCTCTGCCGTCGCCTTCCAAACGCTTGGCCTGCTAAGCATTGTTCCACAAATCGTATCGAATTCTGGCCCCGTCACCCTGGGAACCGCCTACACGCTTGGCTTGCAGGCCAGTGCCGCCTACTCCAACAACGTCGCGTACTTCGTGCGCTGGCAAACCAATGCGCTTGGAATCTACAGCCCCACCTCCAGCGAGGTGCGCTACCCAACCACGGGGTACGTGCCGTGGAACCAAGTGGTGACGGCGAGTCGCCTGATGCCGTTTGCCGGGCCGCACGGCGTGGAGGTTCGCATCGAGGACTCCCTGGGTGCGCGCAGTTCCCCTACGACGCTGACAGCAACCGCCAACGGGGCAGCTCCCACTAGCAACTTGAGCTACACATCGGATTTGACATCTTTCACGGTGTCGACCACCGTTGGTGGACTGGGCGGATCCCCGATGCGCCTGCGGATTGGAATCCAAAACCAGGCCACGGGGACCTGGAGTTGGACGAACTTCCAGGACGCCTACCCCGGCAACACATTTACCTGGACCCCGAGCGGCGTCGGCCCATCTTCGACGTACAGGGCAGCAATCGATATGTACGGCGGTTCTGACCAACAATCCTGGTCAACCCCCGTCGCCAGCCAAATCCTGGTGCAGACGAACCGCGCCCCAACTTTGCAGGCCGGCGCCATGCCGGCCGCCGTGAACTACTTGGACACCGTGCGCTTCAACGTCACCTACAAAGACCTCGAGGGCGATGCCCCCCCCACGGCACCGACATTGACCGTCAATGGCGTCACCTACACCATGTTGCCTGCCATCCTGCCCGACTACAAGGCGGGCGCCGAGTACCACTACAACGTGGCTCCTGGCCTTTTGCTGCAGGGACGTTCCTATGTGCCGACGTACCAAGTGGCGGACCAGTACGCTCGCGCAACAACGGGCCGCGGCGCCGTGGTGTTCGTGGACAAATCCTTCGTGGCCAACCTGAACTTCGAGAGGGACCAAGTCGACGGCGCTCCTCAAGGCATGGTGCTTGGTGGCGAACCGTTGAACTATTGGCATGTGGCGGACACGGAATCCAGCAGCATGCCTGGCCGCCTGGCCCTCGGGCACCACGGCAACGCGCTCTGGTTCGGCAACGCGCGTGGAACGTACCAGGACCCACAAGGTGGCGTTCCCGTCGGCACCGCCAGCCTGCTGTCAGTTGACTTGAGCCAGGTGATGCATCCGAGCCTGAGCTTCAGCAGCTACTACGAGACCGAAGACTTGGGCACGACCCGGGACTTGAAGCTCGTGCAGATCCGCAGCGGCACTGGGGCCTGGACGCAGCTCCACCGGGCCAGTGGATACGAGGGCGGTTACGGAGCCTGGAGGACCCAGCACGTCGACTTGAGCGCCTACGCTGGGCAAACCGTGCAGATCCGTTTCCGCTTTGATGCCACCGACAGCCAAGCCAACCAGTATTTCGGGTGGTTCATCGACGACGTCACGGTTGGGCATGACGAGGACCACGACACCTTGCCCGACGTCCTCGAGCAGACCAGAAACGATGTCCTGGTTGCAAGCCAGCTGGCGCCCGTGCAAGTCATGCCCGGCACGAGTGGCACCAGCTACGTTCGCCGCCTGATTCGCCCTGCGGCGGACTCGTATCAGCTTGAGGCCTTGGTCTCCACCCCGCATCCCACCGATGTCACGGTGACCATTGGCGTGACTCCGAGCCTGGATGACAACCTACAGCACAGCTTCGTCCTCTACAGCGGCGGCGCGAGCCACACCACCTGCTTGACCACGTCGCGCAA
>DASYMY010000090.1:0-3572 GCA_036008825.1 Glaciihabitans sp. | reverse complement strand
TGCCGCACTCCTTTCAACCGTTCTTCGGCTCTGTCACCCCGGAGCAGATTGAAGCGGGGGAGGCACAAATGGCGGATGCCGTCAACGAATGGTTCACCCCGTCCCGAGAAGACCGACACGACCTGCTCATCACCCACAACTTTGTTATCGCCTGGTTTGTGCGCGAAACCTTTGGCGCAGCGGCGTGGCGCTGGATGCGTGTTAATCAAGCGAACTGTGGTCTCACCATCATCCGAGTTCGCTCGTCGAAACCGTCCGTGTTAATCACCCACAACGACCTGGGTCACCTGCCAGCGGAGTTGCGAACCGGGCTGCCCATCAATCAGCCGTACTAAGCTGCGCGAGCTGCTTGCGAAACCAGGTGGTGGCGTTGGGATTGCTGTTGTAGGCCTCAATTTCTTCGAACCCGCTCGATCGATACAAGCCGCCGGCAGCTTCCAAGCTCACGTTGGTGTCGAGCACCAGTTCCGTCGCGCCGAACTGACGAGCCCTGGCTTCCAATTCTGCGAGCAGAATGCGCCCGGCGCCGCGGCCACGCAGGTGCGGCTGCAGCCAGAGATGTTTAATTTCGTAGCGGACAACGCTTGACTCATCGCTGGGCAGCACGCGAATGCCGCCGCAACCGACATCCGCCGCATCGCCGGCAAGATCTTCACCTTCCACAACAAGAAACACGCCCTGGGGCGGAACAAAATTTGCGGGATCAGGGAAAGTCGTCTGGTACTGCCCTTGGTCTTCGGGAAACCCCTCGGCTCGAGCGGCGAAATACTCAGCCAACAGGGAATGAGCGGATGCCTCGTCGACGGAGGCCTCTCGGAAAGTCACCATAAACCCAGCCTAAAGGGCACCGCAATACCGCGGGTTCGAGGTCCCAGCCACTGCGCCAGCACTCGGACACGTCCGCCCATTGGTAGATTGTCCGAATGACAACTAAGGTCGCCGTTATTGGCGCTACCGGCAAAATGGGCCAACTTGCATCTCAGATCATTGAGGCGGCGGACGATTTCGAGCTCGTCGCCCAGGTGGATTCTAAGGGTGAACTGTCCGAGATGCTGGGCGCAGACATTGCTGTTGACGTCACACTTCCTGCGGTGAGTCAGAGTGTGGTGGAGTACGCCATCGCGAACGGCATCAACGTGTTGGTGGGAACCTCCGGCTGGTCGAGCGAGCGCATTTCATCGCTGGAGCGCACCATCAACGGCAACCTTGCCGTTGGGGTCATCATCGTTCCGAACTTTTCCATCGGCTCGGTGCTCGCGACCAAGTTCGCCGCCATCGCCTCACGGTTCTTTGACTCGATCGAAATCATCGAAGCCCACCATGCCGGCAAGTCCGACTCGCCCTCAGGCACAGCCGTACGCACGGCTGAGCTTATTGGTGCAGCACGCGCCGAACTCGGCCCGGTGATTGCTCCCCACGCGGATCAGCGTGCACGCGGTCAGCAGGTCTCGAGCGTGCCCATCCACAGCCTCCGGATGCAGGGTGTTGTCGCGAAACAAGATGTAATCTTCGGCGGCAACGGCGAGGTGCTCACCCTGAGCCACGAAACGCTGGCCCCGAGCGCATACGAGGCGGGCATTCTGCTCGCGTTGCGTGCAGCACGCGATGTGCGCGGAGTGGTTGTTGGGCTCGACAAATTGATCGACCTCGGCGCTCAATCGGCCGAGCCAACAGCATGAGGAACCGCGTCGCCGCCATTGTGATGGCAGCACTTCTGGTGCTGTACCTGGTTGTGGTGATGCAGTACGCAATTATCCTGCTCACCTCGGGCGTCGCGATCGCGGTGGCCATGGGTGTGGCGTTAGCCGTGCTGCCCCTTATCGGTGCGTGGCTGCTCTACGCCGAGATTATGTTTGTGATTCGCGCGCAAAAGTTGGTGGATATTCTCGCCGCAGCGGGCGAGCTTCCTATCGACGACCTGCCGCGGTTGCCCAGCGGACGCCCCGACCCCGTTGCGGCCGACGAACAATTTCCGCAATACCAGGCAGAAGCCGAAGCGCGCCCCACCGACTGGAAAGCATGGCTGCGCCTTGGCCTCGCGTACGACGCCAGCGGAGACCGCAAGAGAGCACGCTGGGCCACTCGCTACGCCATCAAGATCTCACGCGGCACAGCCAACGCCGGCAGTACCCCACCCGCACCCTAAAACCGGTTACACGGCGGATAAGCGGATGCTACAAAGTCTCGAGCATCGCGTCGATAGCCGATTCCACTGTCGGGTGACGGAACGAGAAACCGTCGGCGAGCAGACGGTGCGGGTGCACCTTCTGGCTTGACAGCAGCAGGTCGTGTCCGGCTTCACCGAGTGCCAACAGAATGGCTTTCTCGGGTATCGAGAAGAAGTAGGGGCGGTGCATGGCCTTGGCCAGGTAGCGGGTCACCCGGTCGGCGGTGGCGGGGGTCGGACCAACGAGGTTCACCGAACCGCTCATGGAGCTGGTGAGCAGGTGACGAATCGCGGCGGCCTCGTCATAGAGGCTGATCCAGGGCCAGTGTTGCCCGCCCGTTCCCATACGCGCACCAAGGCCGGCTTTGGTAACGGGCAGCAGGGGAGTGAATGCGCCACCACGGGCAACGACGAGACCGGTGCGAAAGGTCACCACACGGGTTCCCACGGGCGCAACCTCGGCAGTCATTTCCCAGGTGTCCACCACATCGGCCAAAAAGCCTTCGCCCTTTGACGACTCTTCGTTGAGCTTTTCCGCGGGGCGGTCGCCATAAAAACCGACGGCGGAGGCGTTCAGCAGCGTTTTCGGCGGAGTGGTTGCGTGCGCCATCGCCTCGGTCAGAGTTTTGGTGGTGTCAATACGGGAGTCAAGAATCTCCCGGCGGTACTTCTTCGTCCAGGGCAGCCGACCGGTGGACGCGCCAGAAAGGTTAATGATCGCGTCCACCGAGTCGAGAGCCGCGGAGTCCACCATGTGCGCCGACGGCGCCCAGTTGAACTCGTTCGCGTTAGTGGGGGCGGAACGCACCAGCTTCAGAACCGTGTGACCGTCTCGTTCGAGCTGACGAACAAGTTCTGTGCCGATAAAACCGGATGCTCCAGAGATGAGCACACGCAGTTGCGGCTTCACCGTCATCGGAAGGTGAAGCGGCACTGGCTGTGCAGGTCGTTCCGCCCTGTCCACTATGCGAGGCTGGCTTCGAGGGTGATGTTAATTCCCGCGAGTGCCTGCGAGACGGGGCAGTTCGCCTTGGCGTCCTCGGCCAGTCGCTGGAAGTCCTCTTCGCTGATGTCGGCAATCTTGGCGCTCACCAGAAGGTGGCTTCCCTTGATGCCTTCGCCGGGAACAAAAGTGACTGCAGCCGTTACCTGCAGGCTTTCCGGCGGCGTACCGAATTCGGCAAGGGCATTGGAAAATGCCATTGAGTAGCAGGCGGAGTGTGCTGCACCGATGAGTTCTTCTGGGTTGGTTTTACCAACCTCACCATCGGCGCGGGCCTGCCACGAGACGGGGAACTCTGCGGCGTCCGACGAGTCGAGGGACGTAGTCCCCGAACCGCTCATTAGGTCGCCGAACCACAGTGTTGTTGCTTCGCTTGTTACAGCCATAAAAATCCTCCTTAGG
>DASYMY010000089.1:0-2519 GCA_036008825.1 Glaciihabitans sp. | reverse complement strand
CGAACGACGATGCCGAGCGTTTGATTGTCCAGGGCATAGATCGATCCCGGTGCGGCGCCACTGAAGATCTGGAAGCTGCCGAGGGAAACCGTGCCGCCGAAGCTGGCCTGTCCGACGCGGCTGCCCGCCGGGCAGTTGTCGCGCTGAAACTGCAACGCGCTGCACTTCTGAGAAGTCGCTGCCGCGGCAAGCTGAAGGCCGTTCGGGAAGTGGATCGCAAAGTCACGAAGATCTTCGCTCTGCGAACCGGAACGCTGGAGTGAGACGTCCAGGGTGGGATTTGCGCCCGACTGCGTGGTGGATGGAGTCACGCTGAACGACGAGATGTCGAATGCGGCGCTCGCGGTGCCCGGGGCTACGGCGAATGCCAGGACTGCCGCTATTGCGGCGATCAAGATGGTTACAGCTCTCTTATTGGAACTGTGTCCGCTTTTCGCCCGCGGCGAATGAAGCGATGGACTAGGCGTCATCAGACCAATCCCCCTTGTGTGGAATCAATTTTTCTGGAAAGCGCCCCAACAGAGACAACTACCCACTGAACAAGACGAGCGTCCCGATCGCATACCTGCATGCCGAGCCGGGATGCTCATGCCGAATATTCAGCACTATAAACGCTCGGATAAGAAAATGTTGCGCCTGAATTGTAAAAATTAAGTACGGCCGAGTATCCCCCTCCAGAATCGGATTTCGCCACGAGAAGAAGGTCCTTGAGAGTGGCTGCGAGGGGCGCCTTCCTCGGCCTTGGACTTGTTTCTGTCCGTCGCCTGCCGGCTACGACCGATGGGACACCTCGAACGCAAAAAGCCCCCCGGAGCGGCTGCTCCGGGGGGCTTTTGTGCTTGAGCTATCTGTCGCTCTGACCTTTGGTTACTGGTTGCAACCGATCGGCTGGAGCAGGTTGTTGCGCACCGCGGTCGGTGTGCCGCGCCACGGGTTAAACGTGGCGATGGCGTTGAACCCGGCGTTCTGACAGGCGGCTGCGTCACCGGCTGCTGCGATCACCAGGATGTTCGGGTCCAGGATCGGGTTACCGGCCTGAACGCTCACGCGGTTGGTGTTGATTCCACCGAGCACCATGTTGACGCCATTGAGGCCGACGTCAGGCAGGCTGGTGAACGTGGCCTGGATGGCCTGCGCACACGTCTCGATGTCCGGGTTACAGAAGCCCGGTTCCGGCGGGTCGCTGACTGTCGCCGGGAGGTACTGCAGTGTCGTCGTCGTTCCGACGAGTCCGATCGTCACACCCTGCGGGTTCGGCTGCTGACCAGCCGGAACCACGACGTTCGGGTTGATGTCAATTCCGAGGTAGGGAATCGGTGACGCGTTGATCAGGTAGACGTCGCCGAACAACGGGTTGTCCAGCAGCGGCGTGGTGATCTTCATCAGACCAACACGGGCCTGTGGCGGACAGTTCGTCGGATCGAATGACAGGTACTGCGGCGTCGTGCTCGGCGGCGACACATTGGTCTGTGAACCGTTCGGGCACTGGTCCGCTGTCACACCGAATGACGGGAATCCCGGAGCGATGAACGGCGGCAACTTCACCGTCAATCCGCGGATCGGGCTGTGGTCGAACGGAATGTTGACGTCTGCCGTCATTCCGGTCGTGGCCTCGGCCTGCGGGTTGCTCAGGGAGTAGCTGATCGTCGGGTTGAACCCAATTGCGGGGCAGTTGTCCACGACGTAAGGCGCGATGACCTTAGGCGTGGTGTTGCCCTCGTAGCTGGTGCCCGTTCCGTAGAACCGCTTCTGGTCCGGACGCGATCCGAAGATCGCTCCGCAGAAGTGCGGGTTGGTGATCAGCGGGTTAGTGGCTCCGCCGGTGTCTCCGTTGACCGTGAGGCTGACGGAGTTGACGTGGAACCGCTTATTCGTCGTTGTGAAGCGCGGCACCGAGTCCACCTTCAGACGCAGGTTGCGTCCCTGGTCGTTGATCGCCAGGTTGCCGATGGCGAAGATGTCGCCAAGGTCACCCGAGATCGGACCGGTGATGGTGTCGATGTCGAGCGCAATACCGGCCGCGTATTGCAGCGGCAGGCCAGGCGCGTCGACGAGGTGCAGCGTTCCAGAGGCAGAGACCAGACCATCGGTCGGGCTGGTCGCCGTACCGCTGAAGGTTCCGATCGCGGAAGCGGCCGGGCATGCGCCGGTCTCCCACGGAGCCTTCAAGGGGCCACCGGGACCGTCAGGATCGACGGCCGAGCAGCGGTTTGCCTTCGGAACTGACTTCAGGCTGCCCATCATTCCATCCGGGAACACGATGTCCACGGTCTGGGGGTCATCGGCACCTTCTGTATTCAGCGTTGCGCTGACGTTCGGGTGCTTGCCGGCGTCATTGGCGTCGGCAGCGTTGAGCACCAGCGAGTTGGTCTGCGGTGTCACTGTTGCCGTCGCGTTGAACGCACGGTCGTCGACCCAGATGAAGCCCTTCGCAGGCGTTGCATCCGGACCGGTCGCGTTGACGGCGCGCACCTCGTAGGTGTGCTGTGCCGGAACCGTGAGACCGGCAACCGGAACTG
>DASYMY010000088.1:0-7750 GCA_036008825.1 Glaciihabitans sp. | reverse complement strand
TCAAGAAGGTCGAGATCAAGCCGCAGGTGCATGAGTGGGTCTTCGACGAAGGCAACCTTGCCACCGATCAGCACGTCGGTGGCGCGGTTGAGGCCGTCGGGCAGCGAATGACGGATGCCGTACTTGTTGTCGAACTTCGACTTCGTCACAGAGTCGTTGAAGTTTATAGCCGGGAACAGCAGCTCGCCCTCGCGCGCCAACTCGTACAGACGGTGAACGCCCGTTGTTGTCTCTTCGGTGACACCCTGGATGTCTCCGGCGACACGCGTCCACCGGTCAGCACTCGCGGCCAATGACCGGGTGAGCACTCCGAGGATGACGCGCCACTCGGTGCTGGCGTTCTCGTCCGCTTCCGGAACGGCCTTGGCCAGCTCAAACTCGCGGCCCTTGTGCACGAGCATGGTGGCATCCCCACCGTCATCGAGGATCATGTTCGGCCCGTTGAAGCCTTCGGCGCTCCAGTCGAAGATCTGCTCGGTGCACCACCAGTACTCTTCAAGGGTCTCGCCCTTCCACGCGAACACGGGAACACCCTCAGGTGCCTCAGGCGTTCCGGCGGCGCCAACAACGATCGCGGCGGCCGCTTCGTCCTGTGTGGAGAAGATGTTGCAGCTCGCCCAACGCACCTGAGCGCCAAGGGCCGTTAGGGTTTCGATGAGCACAGCCGTCTGCACGGTCATGTGCAGCGATCCGGCAATACGCGCGCCTGCGAGCGGCTTGCTCTCGCCGAATTCTTCGCGAAGTGCCATCAGACCGGGCATTTCCTGCTCAGCGAGGCGCAGCTGGTGCCGCCCAGATTCGGCGAGCGAGAGATCGGCAACCTTGTAGTTCAAAGAAGTGGTGGTAGGCATTCAGCCATTCTCGCAGTATTCGCTGAATATCCGGGCGCACGCGCAAACAACGTAGCGCTCACCCCAATAGCTCCAGTAGCGGATGCCTCAGTAGCGCATGCCTCAATAGCGGATGCCTCCGCGCGCGACTACCCCAGAACGACGTGGCGCACTACCTGCCAGCCTTGCGGCGCCGAGAGGCGTTCCGCGTGGGCCTTGCAGAGGTCGTAGCAGTGCGGCTCAGGCTTCTGGCTGAGCGGACCGAGTACGGCCATCGAGTCCGCGTAGACGTAGGTCAGTGTTGACACTGCCTCGGCATTGCAGGTGACTTTGCTGCACGGTCGTCCTGTCATGGTTCATCCACCCTAAACCACTCCACCTGAATGAACGGCGGCGGATGGTCGGCGCAAGAGGGAGGGGGCCGTCGCCATGCCCGGCCAAGGTAGTGAGAACGCCAGCACGCCAGCACGCCCGCACGCCCGCAGCACCCGGTCTACCATGGAGGTATGCCCTCTTCCCGCCGCCGGAGCACCTCCGTCTCCGCCCGCTCGGGGTGGCGTGATCGCCACGGTCGAGGCATCCGCGCGTCCGTAACTGGCCCACATCTGCCGCTGCTGCGCTCCCGCGCCGACCTGTTCGACATGACCGTTTCGTCGACCGCCGAGTATCTGCGCGATATGTGGCCAGACGAATTGGGCGACGTCGCCTTCGAGGTCGCCGTGCTGCCGTCCAACGTCAGCGGGGAAGCCGGACTCGACCGCTGGCAAGTGACGAAGTCCGAGAACCGCATTGTGCTGTTCCGCCTGCCAATCGAGCGCCTATCGCGCCTGCACCGTTACGACGAAATGCACAAGCGCATGATGATCGAAAGCTGCGTCTTCCGTGCGGTCGCCGAACTGATGGGCAAAGATCCCTGGGACCTCGCGCCCGACCGCTTCCGCCACTTCTAACGCAGCGCCCGGCTCAAACTCGCAAGACCTTCCGAGCGGATGCCGCAGCGCTCAAGCCGTCTGCCGCTTATGCCTACGCCTACGCCTACGCCTACGGGAAGATACGGATGTCGGCGGATGACTCTGCCGGCGGCACCACTGCATACCCGGCGATGCCCGAGCCCAGGAACGAGCTGACACTCGCGTGTAGCGAGGTGAAGCCGCTCAGCCGGTAGCTGGAGGTGGACGACAGCGGCACGGTCGCTGCCGTTCCAGCCAGCACCGTGACGCTCGCTGGCACTCCGTCGACACCATCGACAACCGGGGTGATCGTCATAACCGTGTCGGCGTCACCTGAGTTGTACAGGTGAAGGTCGTTGACAACGGAGGCGGGCGTCGAGAGAAGGGTGTCGGTGGTGAGCTCGGCGGCACCAGACAACCAGGCGAAGTCGGTGAGGCCACCGGCTTCAGCGGGGGCGGCGTTGGAGAGTCGCACCCCAGCAACCGCAGGCTGATCGGTTCTGACGGTCACGGTGTACTTACCGTCAACGAGTTCCTCAATCGGAACCTGGGTAACAACCCCGGCGGCAACGTCAATGGTGAAGTTGGTGCCGGGGGTGGTTCCGTCTTCGGAGAGAACCGAGACCTCCGCAGTGGTATCGGTGTCCCCCGGCACGTACATACGCAGCACCGTTGCGAGGTCTTCGAAACCATCCTCACCGAGACGGGATCCGACGGTCGCGGTATTCGAAATGAACATCCCTGGGATGACGTTGAGGGTGCGTGGGGCGGCCGATGCGTCAACAACTTCCGACCCGCCCGACTCAATGCCGCGGGTAATGGTCTGCTGCAGGTTCGCCACAACGAGCCCGCCGCGGCTGGTCACGTGCACAACGGGTGACACCAGTTGCGGGGCGAAGCCGGCGAGGGAGAGCACATTTTGGCTGCCGGGCTGAACGGTGATACCACCGAGTCCGGGAGAGGTTACCGCGCCCTGCTCGCCGAAAATTTCGAGGTCAACGGTCGCGGCCACTTCGCTGGGGTTACTGAGAGTGACCAGCGTGGTGCGGCCCGTTGTTGTTGCCCCGCCAACCAGCCAGGTATCTCCGGTCGCCACCACACAGGCGGAGGCGGTAAGCCCGGTGACTCCCCCAGCCGCAGCGACCTCAGCCTGGGCGCCAGACACCAGCGGGGTCGGCTCGTCAGCGGTCGCAGGAGCCGGTGCGGTCAGCACATGCGGGGCCGCAGCGGTCCCACCCGTGCCCGCCTCGGTCGCGGCGAATGGCGTTGCGCCAACGGAGCCAGGACTCGCGCCCGCGGTGATACCTGCTGCGCCCAGAGCCGACGCGGTGGATGCGCCCGCGCCGGAGGCATCCGATAGACGCAATAGTGCCCCTGGGCACACCAACTGCTGATCGGTTGCGATGGGTGTAATCACAGCGCTGGGGGCGGATGACTCCACGTTCGGCAACGGCAGAAAGGTTGCTGCGGCGATCGTGCCAGCGGCGACAACTATGCCGAGAACGCCGGTGACAACTCGCGCGCCAGCGATAGCGGCCTTTTTGAGTTTGCGGGGGCGACGCAGATCTTCTTCGGGGGCGTCGTCGGCGTGGTCGAGCGGGGATTCCTGTTCGGGGAAGTCCGCGTAATACGGCTCGACCGGGGTGCGGTGGTCGTTGGTGGGATCAGACATTGGGGTCCTCCTCGTCGAAACCGGGAGCCGTCTCTTTCGAGTCAAGCACGGTCGACCTGCCGCGTCCCCTGGAGGTGGGGATGGCGAGCATTAGCGTCACAAAAAAGATGAACCCTTGACCGATGAGGATCGCGATTCCCCATGGCGTCTCGGTGGGTCCGGGGCCAGTTTCGATGCCGGCATCCGACACCTCTTGGTAGTGCCAGAGCAGCCCTCGCGTTGTGTCGCCCACCGGGGTGAGCTCGCTGGCGGCATCGAGGGCACCGGCTGCGCGTTGGTAGATGCTTGCGGCGGGAGTCTCGGATTCCGACGACTCGGCAGGCGCGTCGCTGAGCAACACAAAACCGATGTGGAGCCGGTCGAGTTCGGCGACGATATCGAGGCCGCTGCGGGAGGCAAGGTTGCCCGCGACGGTAGCGATGTCTTCTTGAGCAGGCGAAAGCTCGGTGGCGGTAGAGGCCAACGTCGAGTACTCCTCGAGGCTGGTTCCCGTTCCCCTGTGGAGGGTGGCCGAGAGTGACCCATCTGCCTGAGGGGTCAGTTCGAGTGTTCCCAGGAGTGGATCGGATGCCGCTTCCGCTGCGACAAACGCCGGAAGGGTTGAGGTGGTTGTGCTGGCCTGCACACTGGCAGAACCGGAAAGGGGCGCCGCCAACAGCGGCCCAACGGCGAGCGTTGAGGCCAGCGCGACAATCAATGCCGGGCCAACAACGGCCTTACCAAGTGCTTCGAGAGCCATCACGGCAGCGCCGACGAGTCCGAGCCAGTACAGGCTGAGGCCAGCTCCCGCCCACACGGCGACGGGCTCCGACCCCACAAAACTGATCTGCAGCAGGGTTGCGCCAACGGCCGTGACGTAGCCAAGCAGCGCGAGCACAAATGCGGGCATGGCACGACGCGATCCGTGCAGGAAGAGAGAAAGGAAGGCAACCGCGGCAAACGGCACAAGCAGAGCCGCCGCAAGCACCGGGCCCGCGACATCCGCAAATCCGAGAACGTCCCCGATGTCACGCCAGCCGTTCACCGCAGCTGTGGGCGCACCGATTGCGAGCTGCCAGCCGGATGCGACGGCGTGCGCCGCCGGAACACCCGGTTCCGCAAGCCAGCCGAGCCACAGGCCGCGAGCGATCTGATCCACAACGAGCGGCGCGAAGAGGGCAGCGGCGGGAATGAATACCCCAATAAGCCGCGGAATGCGACGTGGGCGGGCAATCATCCAGGCCAGCAGTGCCACAACAAGTGCGGGAGCCAGAATGGGCGACGCCGCGACGATTACGGCAAACACCAAAGCGGAACCGGCAGCGGCCGACCAACTGCGAGCAGACAGCAGGACCAGCAACACAATCCATGGCAACAAGAGGTGCGCAATGACGGCGCCGAGGTGGCCTTCGGTCAGCGACGACAAAAAGGGCGGAGCGAGCGCCCAGAGCAACGCCGCGATGGCTGGCGGCCACGAACGCTCCGAGAAACGAACGGCACACCACCACGCACCGTATGCGGCAGCGGGCACGGCGATCAGATACAGCAGAACAACGCTAAGCGAGGGAGCAAAGAATGTAGCGGATGCCAGTAGCGCGACAACCGCCGTGAACGGGTCCGCCGCCCCAACGAATCCGCCGGCCGCCTGATGCCAGCCGTAACCGACCTGCGACCAGATAGCGCCGAGGTTGTCACCGAGCGGGGCAAGGCCTCCACCGGAGACAGACGCTGCGCCCACAAACGGGCCAAAGGCGACAATCCCGATAACGGCTGCGACCAGCACAGCCCAGGCGCCACCGCCCGAGAAGAATCCCACGCGCGCTCGATCGGGCACGGTAGTCGCGCCCATCACCGTTTCTCGGCGTTGGGCTCGCATCTCTCGAGCCTGCGCCGTAGTGATGCGCAGAGGTGCGATGGCGGCCCACCCCAGCGTTCGGGTGCGCGCCAAATTGTTGCGGGCGTGGCCGACCTTGCGCGAGAACATCACGGCGAGAGCCGCCCGGAATTCGGCGGGAACCGAACCAGGGTGCTTGCCAGCCAGGTGCCCCAGCGACCGCAACAACGCCAGCGGAAGCAGGGAGAGCCAGTGCAGCGGCAGAACCCAGCGGCGGGAGTAGGTCAATCGGCGGTGCAGCTGGGCGGAGCGACGCAACAGTGCGCGGCTTGACGAGGAGATCGTGGCGCGGCCGAAAAGTTCTGGTCCCCCGGCGCTGAGAATGCGTGCGCTCGGCACACCCACAACGCGGTGTCCAGCCAAACGGGCACGCAGACTGAAGTCGAGCGATGCGTCAATGGATGGCAGCGCGGGGTCAAACCCGCCGAGGTGCTCCCAGACGCTACGTCGAACCAGCATGCCGTCTGCAGCAACACCCAGAAGGTCGCTGCTGACGTCGTGCTGGGCTTGGTCGAGTTCGTTCTCGACAAGGGCGACCGATGTGCCCAGATTTGTCAGGGTTTCGCCGTACTCGGCGATGGTGTCTGGGCGATCCCAGCGCATAAGTTTGGGGCCAGCAATCGCCACCGACGGTGCGATCTCCACGGCATGCAGCAGCGTGGCCAAGGCGCGCGGGTGAGGAGCGCTGTCCTGCCCGAGGATCCAGAGCCAGTCGTCCTCCGACTCAGCCGGGGGCAGCGCCCGCACTCCGTGGGCAACGGCGACACCGAAACTGTTCTTCACTTCCTCGAGAACGAGGTGGGTGGGACGGTCGGCCGCGAGGATTGCGGCGGTTGAGTCACTTGATCCGGAGTCGACAAAGACCACCGAGTCCGGTGGTCGTGTCTGAGACTTCAGGGAAGCCAGGGTGTGTTCGAGGAACTCGGAGCCGTTTCGGGCAACAAGTATCGCGGTGACTCTCGGCTGCATTTAGAAGAGACTAGGCGCGCTTGCGCAGTTTGCGTCGCTCCCGCTCCGAAAGACCGCCCCAAATACCGAAACGCTCATCGTTTTGGAGGGCATATTCCAGGCATTGCGTACGCACTTCACAGGAACCACAGATTTTCTTGGCATCGCGAGTTGAGCCTCCCTTTTCCGGGAAAAAGGCTTCAGGGTCGGTTTGCGCGCAGAGTGAATCTGATTGCCACGCGAGAGGGTTCTCCTCTTCCGTGGCCTGCCGAACACCTGGAACACCCAGACGAACGGGATCTACGAACCAGTTGTCGGGGACGGACGGGCGAAAGTCGTTGCTCGCCATAGCGTAATCTCCCCTCATCGCTCGGCAGAAGTGCCGAAAGCGATAAACATAATTACAGCGGTGTAACTAGCCAGAGTCAAGTTGCAAATCATAAAACCCTCAAGTCACTTCGGAGGGTTTAGACGCGCCGCATCTTTATCGTTTGCGGGAAACACCGGCGTGACGCGGTAATTCGCAACATCCGTCGCACAAAACTTGATAACAAATTAGGTTCGAGAAAGTGCCGCGCGGCGAGCCGTCCATGCGCTTTCGACCATCTCGTTTAGGGAATGACGCATTTTCCAATCGAGATCTCGTGCAGCCAGATCACCCTCGGCAACGATGCGAGCGGGGTCTCCGCTGCGGCGGGGGGCAATCTCTGGCTCGAAGGCGATACCGGTGACGTCGGCGATCGCCGTCATAATCTGCTTGACCGACACTCCGTCACCACTGCCCAAGTTGTAGGCAGCCTCGATGGGTTCACCCGCGTCGAGACGCTGCGCGGCCACAACGTGGCTGATCGCGAGGTCAGCGACGTGAATGTAGTCACGAACGTTGGTGCCGTCAGGGGTCGGGTAGTCATCGCCGTTGATGCGCGGGGTACGCCCGGCAACCAGCGCCTCAAAAACGAGCGGAAAGAGGTTGTGCGGGCTGGTGTCGTAGACCTCAGGGTCGCCGCTACCCACAACGTTGAAATAGCGCAGCGAGGTGTGACGCAGACCAACAGCGGTCGCCTGGTCGCGCAACAGCCACTCACCAATGAGCTTCGACTCGCCGTACGGGGACTGGGGGTTCTTAGGGGTGTCTTCCGTCACAATCTCGCCGGGAGGGGTGCCATAGACGGCCGCGCTCGACGAGAACACGATCCGGTCGATGCCCCGCTCCTGCATAGCCCCGAGCAGCACAGCGGTTGCCGTGACGTTCTGCTCGTAGGTGTGGAGCGGGCGCTGCACCGACACACCGGCGTACTTGAATCCAGCGACGTGAATAACACCCGTTACCGAGTACTTCTCCATCGTCTCGAGCAGCAACTCCCGGTCGAGAATGGTGCCTTGCACAAACGGCACACCCTCTGGAACGAAGTTGGCATGGCCGCTCGAGAGATCGTCGATGACAACAGGACTTAGCCCGGCACCACCCAACGCCCGA
>DASYMY010000087.1:0-10177 GCA_036008825.1 Glaciihabitans sp. | reverse complement strand
GGCCCACGACCGCAGCGTGCCGCCGAAGTTGCCCTCTACGATGACGCCGCCCATCGCCGCCTCATTATGAAGCCCGGTATGAGTGGGCTCTGGCAGGTGAGCGGACGCTCCAACCTCAGCTGGGAAGACAGCATCCGCCTCGACCTGTACTACGTCGAGAACTGGTCCCTTACTACCGACATCACCATCCTGTGGCGCACCGTACGCGCCGTTGTCGCGCCTGACGGAAGCGCTGTCTAACTCTTCGTCAGCCCCGCGCGTCTGTCAGCAGCTCATGGTAATGATGAGTAATGCCAAGGCTTCGTCGCAGTGACTCGTCCGGTGCAGGACTTCGCCGTGTGCGAGCTGGCACCGGGTTCTCCTACAAGGACGCCAAAGGGCTCCCCATCCGCGACGCGGAGCTGCGCGAACGAATTGAACACCTCGGTATTCCTCCAGCCTGGACAGACGTCTGGATCTCGCCCTACGCCAACGGGCACATCCAGGCGACGGGAGTGGATGCTGCCGGGCGACGCCAATACATCTACCACCCCACCTGGCGTGAGCAGAAAGACCGCATCAAGTACGACCGGGCTCTCTCGCTAGCGGAGTCGCTGCCTTCTGCGCGGCGCCAGGTCACCCTGCACCTGCGGGCTACTGAGCCGACGAGAGAACGGGCACTCGCCACCGGTTTTCGTATGCTCGACACCGGCAGCCTCCGGGTCGGTTCTGAACGGTACGCCGAATCCAACGGAAGCTTCGGTCTCACCACCTTGCTGTGCTCTCACGCAACAGTGTTCGGAGACACCGTGCAGCTGCGATTCCCCGCAAAGAGCGGACAGTCATGGGACAGCGACATTACCGACCCGGATTTGGCGAAAGTAGTCCGTGGACTCAAACGCAGAGGTCCTAACGCCCGGCTGCTGGCCTACCGCGATGGCACCACCTGGCACCCGGTGGCAGCTGCCGATATCAACGAGTATGTGCGCGAGCGCACGGGCGGGGAGTTCACCGCCAAAGACTTCCGCACACTCCATGGCACCATCGCCGCGGCAGTTAGCTTGGCAAAGCAGGGTCCGCAGAAAACAGCCACTGCCCGAAAAAAGGCCATTGTGCAGGCGGTGAAAGATGCGTCAAACGTTTTGGGCAACACCCCGACCATTGCACGCAGCAGCTATATCGACCCCCGAGTTATTGACCACTACACGCACGGGCGCACCATAGATCCGCACCGGCTGGGCTCAGCCGAAAGTGAGTTACGTGCGTTGCTCTTCGATTAGCGAGTGACGAACCGCCCACACTGTGAGGATTCTCTCGGGGACCAGGATTTACTGTAGAAGACAGACCGTTTCGAACACCAGCGAAGGGATACGTCATGGCAGGTTTGGGCAGTATTGGCAAAAAGGCCTCCGAGTTTCTACGAAGCCCCAAAGGGCAAGAAACCCTGAAGAGTGAAAAGGCCGAAGGGGTCAGTGACAAGATCCTCGACGGAGCGTCAGATATGGCCAAAAAGGTCTCGGGCGGCAAGCACAACGACAAGATTGAGGGTGCTCGTAACAAGGCAGACAAGCACATCGGCAACCAGTAGTACCGCGCGGTCAATTCGAAGCTGAGCGGCCACCACCTGTATGTTGAGCACGGCGCATTTGCACATTGGTGCTGGTGCGGCGTGGTCGACAAAGCGGAACACAGACGGGTGGGGTCATGAAACTCTCAGTAATTGGTTGTGGGTATCTCGGAGCCGTTCACGCGGCCAGCATGGTCGAACTCGGCCACGAAGTTGTCGGTATCGACGTTGACCCCGCGAAGATCGCGATGCTCAGCGAAGGCAAAGCGCCTTTCTTCGAACCCGGCCTTCCCGAAATTCTCACCACCGCCCTCGCCAGTGGCCGACTGCGGTTCTCCACCGACATTGCCGACGCTGCCGGATCCGCCGTTCACTTCATTGGCGTTGGCACCCCGCAGCGCAAGGGCGAGCATGCCGCCGACCTGACCTATGTCAACGCGGCCGTTGACGGGCTGCTGCCGCACCTGGCCGACGGTGACCTCGTAGTCGGTAAGTCGACTGTGCCGGTTGGTACAGCAGCGCGCCTGGCCGCAACAATCGAAGCAGGATCCGGCGCGACCCTCGCCTGGAACCCCGAATTCTTGCGCGAAGGCTTCGCCGTCAAAGACACCATCGAGCCCGACCGTCTCGTCTACGGCGTGCCCGCCGGTGACGCTGGAGAACGCGCGACGTCGATCCTCAACTCGGTCTACGCCAAGGCGATCGCCGCTAACACCCCGCTCGTAGTGACGGACTACGCCACCGCCGAGCTGGTCAAGGTATCCGCCAACGCGTTCTTGGCCACCAAAATCTCGTTTATCAACGCCATGGCCGAAATTGCTGACGCCAGCGGAGCGGATGTAACCCAGCTGGCCGACGCCATCGGTTTCGACGCCCGAATCGGACGGCGCTTCCTGAACGCCGGAGTGGGCTTCGGTGGCGGATGCCTCCCCAAGGACATCCGCGCGTTCACCGCCCGAGCCGAAGAGCTGGGACGCGGCGACTCCGTTGCCTTCCTCAAGGAGGTCGACTCCATCAACATGCGCCAGCGCGACCGCGTTGTTGACCTGGTTGTTGACGCCCTCGACGGTGACGTGTTCGAAAAGCAGGTTGCTGTGCTGGGCTTGGCGTTCAAACCCAACTCCGACGATGTGCGCGACTCGCCCGCCCTCGACGTTGCCGTGCGCCTGCACGGACTTGGCGCAAAGGTCATCGCCACCGACCCGGAAGCCATCGCCAACTCGCGCCGCCTGCACCCGCAGCTGACCTTCAGCGACACGGCAACCGAAGCGCTCACCGGCGCGGACGTTATCGTGCTGGTCACCGAATGGAACGAGTTTATCGCGCTCGACCCCGCCGAGATCGCCGCTATTGCACCGGGACGCACCATCATCGACGGCCGCAACTGCCTAGACGCCGACGCCTGGCGCGCCGCCGGCTTCAACTACCGCGGACTCGGCCGCCCGGTCGTCTCCTAACGGAGCAGGTTATGGCCCGAAGCGCAGAGGCATCCGCTCGTCCGAAAGTGACGCATCACTGGTTCACAGCTGGATTGTTGCTGCTCACAGCCTCCACCGGGGCTATTGACGCGGTCAGTTACCTGGCCCTTGACCGGGTGTTCACCGGCAACATGACCGGCAACGTTCTGTTCATCGGGTTTGCGCTGGTGGGAGTTGCGGGTATTCCGCTGCTCAATAACGTCACGGCGTTGGTGGGATTTGTGCTCGGCTCGATCCTCGGCGGCCGCATTGTGGGACGCGGGCACAGCGACAAGCTGCCTCGTAGCTCCGCCTGGGTTTTGCTTTCCGGGGGAGCCCTCGCCCTAGCCATCGGCATCGCCTGGACAATACTCGGCGAACTGCCCCACGGGGTACTGCTGGCCGTGACCTTTGTGCTCGCGGTTGTGATGGGCGCACAGGTCAGCGCGGTCAAGCCCGTTGGCAACAGCGACATCACCACAATCGTCGTCACCAACACCCTCGCTAACCTCGCCCGCGACAGCCGTTTAGGGGGCGGAAAGGGCCAACCATGGGCCCACCGCCTGCTCGCCGTGATCGCCATGGGAGCCGGTGCAGCAATCGGCGCTGGCGCGATAAACCTGTGGGGTGGGGCATCCGCAATGTTCGCTGCAGTGATTATTTATGTGGCCGGAACGACCACGCTGATCTTCGCCAATCGACACCACAGAAGCGTCGCGTAATTTCAGCCTTTGTATGAGCGGCGGATGCGACACGCCCGGGTTGCAGCAATGCTCTGAGTGTGGCAAACTCGTCTAGTTCAACATTTCGCCGCTACGCGCGTGCGGATCACCACCAGGCAGTGCATAGACCGGCGTTCAACTCTTACGAGTTCAGGCGCCGTTGATCTAGGCCGCGGGGGGAAGAACACGGATAACCCAACTCCCGAACATTGTTTAGGTGAGTGCTGTGCCCGCGAGGGGATAGCAACTTATGGGGTTCGGGGTGGGAAACCACCGGTACTTGACACATAAACAGTGGTGCGGCAGCAGAAATGCTGACAACACAAGCATCCAATAGTTGCGCTTCGGCGTAGACCACGATGCATTAGAGAGAGAGAGTCAGACATGGCGGGACAAAAGATCCGCATTCGACTTAAGTCGTACGACCACGAGGTCATCGACAGCTCGGCGCGCAAGATCGTCGACACAGTTACCCGTGCGGGAGCAACAGTAGTTGGCCCCGTGCCGCTGCCCACCGAGAAGAACGTGATTGCAGTTATCCGTTCACCTCACAAGTACAAGGACAGCCGCGAGCACTTTGAAAAGCGCACGCACAAGCGTCTCATCGACATTATTGACCCGACGCCCAAGGCCGTTGACTCGCTGATGCGCCTCGACCTTCCGGCCGACGTCAACATCGAGATCAAGCTCTAGCTCAGATCAGCAGATAAGGAAACCTATGTCTAAGACAACAAAGGGCCTGCTGGGCAAGAAGCTCGGCATGACTCAGGTGTGGGACGAGAACAACAAGCTCGTACCCGTCACCGTTGTGGAGATCACTCCCAACGTCGTGACTCAGTTGCGTACCCCGGAGGTCGACGGCTACAGCGCCGTTCAGATCGCCTACGGTCAGATTGACCCTCGCAAGGTAACCCAGCCGCTCGCCGGCCACTTCGACAAAGCAGGCGTTACGCCTCGCCGTCACCTCACCGAGCTGCGCACGGGAGACACCACCGAGTACTCACTCGGCCAGGAGCTCGCCGTTGACCGCTTCGAGGCCGGCCAGTACGTCGACGTCGTCGGAACCAGCAAGGGTAAGGGTTTCGCCGGTGTTATGAAGCGTCACAACTTCAAGGGCGTATCCGCTTCCCACGGTTCACACCGTAACCACCGCAAGCCCGGATCGATCGGTGCCTCCTCGACCCCCAGCCGTGTCTTCAAGGGCATGCGCATGGCGGGACGTATGGGTGGCGACCGCGTGACGGTGCTGAACCTCAAGGTTCACTCGGTCGACCTCGAGAAGGGTCTGCTGCTCGTCAAGGGTGCAGTTCCCGGTGCTCGCGGCCGCATCGTATTCGTTCGCAACTCAGTGAAGGGGGCGTAGTTCACATGGCTACCTCACTTGATGTTCTTGACGTCCAGGCCAAGAAGGTCGGCAGCGTAGAGCTTCCCGCCAACTTGTTCGACGTTCAGACCAACGTTCCACTCATCCACCAGGTCGTTGTTGCTCAGCTCGCAGCCGCTCGCCAGGGAACGCACTCGACCAAGGGTCGTGGCGAAGTTTCCGGTGCCGGACGCAAGCCGTTCAAGCAGAAGGGAACCGGTCGCGCTCGCCAGGGCTCGATCCGTGCTCCTCAGATGACCGGTGGTGGAATTGTCCACGGACCGACGCCGCGCAACTACGCGCAGCGCACCCCCAAGAAGATGATTGCTGCAGCCCTGCTCGGTGCACTGTCTGACCGCGCCCGCGGAGACCGCCTTCACGTCATCCAGACTCTCGCCCTTGGCGAGAGCCCCTCGACGAAGGCAGTTATCGAACTCATCTCGCAGATCGCAACCAGCAAGCACGTTCTGGTTGTCCTCGAGCGTGACGACGAGCTTTCGCGTCGCAGCGTCGGAAACATTCCGACCGTGCACGTGTTGCCGCCCGACCAGCTGAACGCATACGACGTGCTGGTGAGCGACGACATCATCTTCACCCACGCCGCTTTTGACGCGTTCGTCGCCTCGAAGTCCAAGAAGGAAGAGGTCAGCGCATGACCGATACGCAGAAGGACCCGCGCGACATCATCATCGCGCCCGTCGTCTCCGAGAAGAGCTACAGCCTGATCGACGATGGAAAGTACACCTTCATCGTTGACCCCCGTTCAAACAAGACGGAGATCAAGCTGGCCGTCGAGAAGATCTTCAACGTGAAGGTTGACTCGGTCAACACACTCAACCGCACCGGTAAGTCCACGCGCACCAAGTTTGGTATTGGCAAGCGCAAAGACACCAAGCGTGCGATCGTCACACTCAAGTCCGGTTCCATCGACATCTTCACTGCTGTCGGCTAAGGGACAGAGGGATAACTCATGGCTATTCGTAAGTACAAGCCCACGACTCCTGGTCGCCGCGGTTCCTCGGTTGCAGACTTTGCCGAGATCACCCGTTCGACCCCGGAGAAGTCGCTTCTTCGCCCGCTACCCAAAACCGGTGGCCGTAACAACGCCGGTCGTATCACGACTCGTCACATTGGTGGTGGCCACAAGCGCCAGTACCGCGTGATCGACTTCCGTCGCAACGACAAGGACGGCATCAACGCCCGCGTCGCTGAGATCGAGTACGACCCCAACCGCACCGCACGTATCGCACTGCTGCACTTTGTTGATGGAACGAAGCGTTACATCGTTGCTCCCAACAAGCTCAGCCAGGGCGACATCGTTGAGTCGGGCCCCGGCGCCGACATCAAGCCAGGTAACAACCTGCCGCTGCGCAACATCCCCGTGGGTACGGTCATTCACATGATCGAGCTCAAGCCCGGTGGTGGCGCGAAGATGGCACGCTCCGCAGGTGCATCGGTTCGTCTCGTCGCCAAGGATGGCCCCTACGCGCAGCTTCGTCTGCCGTCCGGTGAAATCCGCAACGTCGACGCACGCTGCCGCGCCACGATCGGCGAGGTCGGCAACGCCGAGCAGTCGAACATCAACTGGGGAAAGGCCGGCCGTATGCGTTGGAAGGGCGTACGCCCGACCGTCCGTGGTGTCGCCATGAACCCGGTCGACCACCCGCACGGTGGTGGTGAGGGTAAGACTTCCGGTGGACGTCACCCGGTCAGCCCGTGGGGCCAGAAAGAAGGCCGCACCCGCAAGCGCAAGCTTGAAAGCGACCAGCTCATTGTTCGTCGACGCAACGTCGGCAAGAAGCGCAAGTAGGAGTTGTAGAAGATGCCACGCAGTCTGAAGAAGGGCCCCTTCGTCGACGAGCACCTGCTTCGCAAGGTAGTCGTCGCCAATGAGGCCAAAAGCAAAAACGTAATCAAGACCTGGTCACGCCGTTCCATGATCGTTCCGATCATGCTCGGCCACACCATTGCGGTGCACGATGGCCGCAAGCACATCCCGGTGTTCATCACCGAAGCCATGGTTGGCCACAAGCTCGGCGAGTTCTCGCCGACACGTACCTTCCGCGGACACGTGAAGGACGACAAGAAGGGTCGTCGCCGCTAACGCGGTGACGTAAGGAGGAGAGAAATGGTTCAGTCCATAGCTCGCGTGAAGCACATTCGCGTAACCGCCACAAAGGCTCGTCGTGTCGTTAACCTGATCCGCGGCAAGCAGGCAACCGAGGCTCTCGCCATTCTGAAGTTCGCCCCCCAGGGTGCGAGCGAGCCCGTGTACAAGCTGGTTGCTTCGGCAATGGCCAACGCACGTGTTAAGGCAGATGCCGCGAACACCTACCTGGACGAGCAGGACCTGTTCGTCTCAGAAGCTTTCGTCGACGAGGGAACAACCCTGAAGCGGTTCCAGCCGCGTGCTCAGGGCCGTGCTTTCCAGATCCTGAAGCGCACCAGCCACATCACCATCGTTCTGGCAACGCCAGAAGACGCCGACGTGGCCAAAGCAGCCAAGAAGGCAGGAAAGAAGTAATGGGCCAGAAAGTAAACCCCTACGGCTTCCGTCTGGGAATCACCACCGACCACGTGTCACGTTGGTTCTCTGACAGCACCAAGGCCGGCCAGCGTTACAGCGACTACGTTGCTGAAGACGTCAAGATCCGCAACCTGCTCAAGACCTCGCTTGACCGTGCCGGAGTGGCACGCATCGAGATTGAGCGCACCCGTGACCGCGTTCGCGTCGACATTCACACCGCCCGTCCGGGCATTGTGATCGGTCGTCGTGGCGCCGAGGCCGAGCGCATTCGCTCCGACCTCGAAAAGCTCTCGGGCAAGCAGATCCAGCTGAACATCCTCGAGGTCAAGAACCCCGAAGCTGAAGCTCAGCTCGTCGCTCAGGGCATCGCCGAGCAGCTCACCGCACGTGTGGCATTCCGCCGCGCAATGCGTAAGGGCATGCAGGGTGCTCAGCGCACCCCCACCGTCAAGGGTGTTCGTATCCAGGTATCCGGTCGTTTGGGTGGCGCAGAAATGAGCCGCTCCGAGTTCTACCGCGAAGGCCGTGTGCCCCTGCACACCCTGCGCGCGAACATCGACTACGGCTTCTACGAAGCCAAGACCACTTTCGGTCGTATCGGCGTGAAGGTCTGGATCTACAAGGGCGATATCACGAACAAGGAACTTGCTCGCGAGCAGGCAAACCAGAAGTCGTCGCGCCCGGAGCGCCGTGACGGTGGCCGTGATGGCGACCGCGCACGTCGTGCCCCGCGTGCAGACGCTGTCGCTGCGCCCGCCGCAGCAGGAGTTGAGGCGTAACAATGTTGATTCCCCGTAAGGTCAAGCACCGCAAGCAGCACCACCCCGGCCGTACCGGCCACGCAACGGGTGGCACTGTGGTGTCGTTCGGTGAGTACGGCATTCAGGCCCTCACTCCCGCATATGTGACAAACCGCCAGATCGAGTCCGCTCGTATCGCGATGACACGTCACATCAAGCGTGGTGGAAAGGTGTGGATCAACATCTACCCCGACCGCCCGCTTACCAAGAAGCCAGCTGAAACCCGCATGGGTTCCGGTAAGGGTTCGCCCGAGTGGTGGATCGCAAACGTCAAGCCCGGCCGTGTGCTCTTTGAGCTCAGCGGAGTTTCCGAGGAAGTCGCACGCGAAGCACTCACTCGTGCCATTCACAAGCTGCCGCTCAAGGCACGCATCATCAAGCGCGAGGAGGGCGACGCATAATGGCGATCGGATCCAAGGAGCTCGCACCAACCGAGCTCGACACCTATGAAGACGAGCGTCTCGTCGACGAGCTGAAGAAGGCCAAGGAAGAGCTGTTCAACCTGCGCTTCCAGTCGGCTACCGGCCAGCTCGAGAGCCACGGACGACTGCGCGCTGTAAAGCGCGACATCGCCCGTATCTACACGGTCATCCGCGAACGCGAGCTGGGCATTCGTGCCACGCCCGTCGCCCCGGCACCGGCTCCCGAGAAGGCAAAGAAGACCAAAAAGGCTGACACCACTGCTGCTGCAGAGGGCGACGCTACTGAATCTGCCGAGGAGGCCAAGTAATGGCTGAGGTCAAGGACACGACGGACGCAACGTCCGTTTCCCACGACGTCAAGGACGTAAACGCACGCGGATATCGCAAGACCCGCCGCGGATACGTTACGAGCGACAAGATGGAAAAGACCATCGTCGTTGAGGTTGAGGACCGCGTAAAGCACCCGCTTTACGGCAAGGTCATCCGCCGCACCTCCAAGGTCAAGGTCCACGACGAGGAGAACTCGGCCGGCATCGGCGACCTCGTAGTGATCAGCGAGACCCGTCCCCTGTCCGCTACGAAGCGCTGGCGCCTCGTCGAAGTCGTCGAGAAGGCCAAGTAAGCCTCGCGCTTACTTGAGTAGCAGGAGAAAACAATGATTCAGCAGGAATCCCGCCTAAAGATCGCCGATAACACCGGCGCCAAGGAGATTCTTACCATTCGCGTACTGGGCGGCTCCGGCCGTCGTTACGCGGGTCTGGGTGACGTTATCGTCGCCACCGTGAAAGATGCGATTCCTGGCGGCAACGTCAAGAAGGGTGACGTTGTCAAAGCCGTCATCGTTCGCACCAAGAAGGAGACCCGCCGTCCGGATGGCTCGTACATCAAGTTCGACGAAAACGCAGCAGTGATCCTCAAGGCTGACGGAGACCCCCGCGGTACCCGCATCTTTGGACCGGTAGGTCGTGAGCTTCGCGACAAGAAGTTCATGAAGATCATCTCGCTGGCACCGGAGGTCATTTAATCATGGCGAACATCAAAAAGGGTGACCTGGTTCAGGTCATCACGGGCGCAACCCAGGCCCGCGGCGGAGACCGCGGCAAGCAGGGTCGCGTTCTCGAGGTATTCGCTGAGAAGAACCGCGTAGTCGTGGAGGGTGTCAACTTTGTCACCAAGCACGTCCGCGTTGGCCAGACTCAGCGTGGCACCAAGACCGGCGGCATCGAAAAGCACGAGGCGTCCATCCACGTCTCGAACGTTGCGCTGATCGACCCCAAGAGCAAGAAGCCGACACGTGTTGGCTTCCGCGAGGAGGTAGTGGAGAAGAACGGTATTAAGAA
>DASYMY010000086.1:0-4256 GCA_036008825.1 Glaciihabitans sp. | reverse complement strand
TACCGCCCGAGCTAGCCGTTGCCAGCTTCATCCGGCCCCGCCTGGCCCCGGCTGGCTCCCACCCCGCTCGCTCGCGCCCGCCCGTGTCGCTAACGACGGCAATCCGGACGAAAGACCCTGTTTTGGGCCCCCTGGAGGGGTAAATCCCGCGGATTGGCGACTTTAGCGACAGACGGGCCTCACGTGCCCGTCAAATCAGTAGCCGCACCTCGCAAATTGGTGACGAAAGGCCCCAATCTGCCGAGATCTCGCTACGTAGCCTGGAAAAACGGCACCACGGCGCGCGAAACGGCAGCCCGAGCGCGCAAGACGGCACCCCCATCGGCACCACGGCATGCCCAGGACAGAAGAGACTATGCGCAAACATCCCGCCCCCATCAGCACGGCTCTCTCGCATCGTGAGGCGCGACCACGCCGTCGCACCCAGTCGGCGCTCACCGCCTTCGCCACCCTGGGACTCCTCGCCACCCTGGGGCTTCTCGCCGGATGCGCCGCACAACCAGCAGCGACCGACGAGCAGATCGCTCCCACAAACATGGCCAGTGACGGAATCCTCATCACCTCAGAAGGCCCAACCCTCGCCCCCGCCAACACGGGCGACCCCATCCCCACCGAACCAGCGGATGCCACCGGCGCGGCCACCATCGTCCTCTACGCCGACTACGCCTGCCCAGCCTGCGCCGCGTTCGAGCTCACCAACGCCGAGCAGATCGCAACCTGGATCGCAGCAGGCGACGCAACTCTCGAGATTCACCCGCTCACATTCCTCGACCGAGTCTCCGCCGACAGCCGCTACTCGTCCCGCGCGGCCAACGCCGTTGCCGCGGTCGCCAGCTACGCCCCCGAGCATTACCTTGCAGTCTCAACCGCCCTGTTCGAGCAGCAGCCCAGCGAGGGCGTCGCCGGACACACCAACGACGAGTTGCTCGCCATCATCGAGGACGCCGGGGTCGACCCCAGCCTCATTGCCGACGCCGTGGAGGATGAACGATTCTCCGACTGGACATTCGCCGCCACCGAACGGGCCTTCACCGGGCCAATCCCCAACGCAGATATCACGGTCATCGACTCCACCCCCACCGTCATCGTGAATGGCACCACCTACACCGGCGGCATCACCAGCCCAGACGAGTTCGCCGAGTTTGTGGCATCCGTCTCCGACTAACTTTTACAGGCGATAGCGGATGCCACAGCCCGACGGCACCACCCACTACTGCGCGGGGATACCAAATGGTGCGTGAATAATGGCGCGGCCGGTGGCGTGGAAGAACAGCTGGAAGCTCACCATGGCGGGCGAGGCATCCGCGGTGATGTCAAGGGCCTCTACGTCAACGGAGTGCACTACAAAGTAGTACTCGTGGTCACCGTGTCCGGGAGGCGGGGATGCGCCAACAAAGCCGGGGAACCCGCCGTCATTGCGCAGAGTGATTGCGCCAGCGGGAAGCAGGCCGCTCCCGACGGTTCCTGCACCAGCGGAGAGTTCGGTCACGTTCGCCGGGATGTTCGCAACCGCCCAGTGCCAGAAGCCGGACGGGGTGGGAGCGTCCGGGTCAAAAACGGTGACAACAAAACTTTTGGTTCCGGCGGGGGCTCCTGACCAGCTCAGCTGTGGGGACAAGTCATGTCCGCCCAGCCCGGTCGATTCGCTCACCTGAGGCAGCGACAGCGTCACACCCGTTGTGACGTCGCTGGAGGTGAGTTCGAATGTCGGAAGTTCAGGAAGTCGGTCATAAGGGTTTGCGCGCATACGTCTGACCGTACTCGCGGCACCTGGCACGTTAGCTGAAAGCGCCGAAGCTGCCGGTGAGGGACGAGATATTGCCCGCTGCAGCGAGCGCAGTTGTGGCAGGCTAGTGCCCGTGCCGTTCCTCGATTTCTCGCTGCCCGAGCTTCGTACCTACCGCCCTGTTGTGGCTGAACCAGACGACTTTGACGACTTCTGGGCACACACCCTGGCGGAATCCCGCGCCATCGGCGGCGAAGTCACCGCAACCCTCGTCGATGCCGGGCTCACTGCCTTCGATGTCTACGACGTCACCTTCCCCGGATTCGGCGGCCACCCCATCCGCGGATGGCATGTGGTGCCCGCGAACGCGCAAGGCCCCCTGCCCACCATCGTCCAGTTCAACGGATACGGCGGCGGACGCGGCCTACCCCACGAACGCCTCACCTGGGCCGCCGCCGGATACGCGTACTTTGTGATGGACACCCGCGGTCAGGCCAGCAACTGGGGCAGCGGCGGCGCAACAGCCGACCCGGTCGGCAGCGGCCCTGCCACTCCCGGCTTTATGACCCGCGGAGTTGACAGCCCCGACACCTACTACTACCGCCGCCTCTTCACCGACGCCGTGCGCGCCATCGACGCGCTCCCTCACCTCCCCAACACCGACCCCAGCCGCATCACGGTCTGCGGTGGTAGCCAAGGTGGCGGTATCGCACTCGCCGTCGCAGGCTTAGTTCCCAACATCACAGCAGTAATGGCGGATGTCCCTTTCCTCAGCCACTTCGAACGCGCCGTCGGCATGACCGATAGCAACCCTTACGCGGAGGTCGTGAAGTACCTCTCCATTCACCGCGAGCCGGAGCGAGTGTTCGAGGTTCTCAGCTACTTCGATGGGGTGAACTTTGCCAAACGGGCCAGCTGCCCCGCCCTGTACTCGGTGGCGCTGATGGACGACATTTGCCCGCCTTCGACCGTGTTCGCTTCGTACAACTGGTACGGCGGAGACGCCGACATCGAGGTGTATCCGTTCAACAATCACGAGGGTGGCGACGCCCATCAGTGGGCAAAACAAGCGCGGTGGCTCTCGAATCTGCTCTCAGGCGAGCCATCTACTGAACCCGCGCTGGCCCCGCGCTCAGCGGCCGAATAGGCGCGAGAAGAACCCGGTCGACGGCTCGTTCTGGTGCCCTTGACAGCGGTTTGACTTCGGCACTCCGCGCATCACCTGGTCAACGTGCTGGCCGCAGCCGGCCCAGCTCGCTTTGCCACAGGTCTTACAGGTCACTGCTCTGCACATGGTGTGCCTTTCGTTAGGGGTGGTTGACTCGATTCGCGTTTTGACCGTAGCATACCCCCTGGGGTATCTGTGAAGTTGAGACAGGTGCTCCACCCATCGCCCCTCAAGAGAGACCAGACCACCATGAAGCGCCTATCCCAGTGGATCGGATCCGCGACACTCGCCCTCGTGATCGCCCTCGGCGCCTCAGCATGCGCCGCGCCGACCGAAACCATTTCGGTATCCGACACCACCGTTGTCATTGATGTACGCACCCCTGAAGAGTTCGCTGCCGGCCACCTTGACGGTGCCATCAACATTGACGTTCAGTCACCGACCTTTGACTCCGCCGCTGCGGAACTACCCACCGACGGCGACTACGTCGTTTACTGCCGCACTGGCGCCCGCGCTGCCGGTGCCATTGATCGACTTCAGGACCTGGGCTTCACCTCACTTACAAACGCAGGTGGACTCGAGACCGCCGCTGATGCAACCGAGCTCCCGATCACAAAGTGATACCCATCACCTGAGCAAACTGCATGAATTCCACTGACGGGGAATTCGCTTCCTGAACGAGCTGTTGTTTAGACTGCGCGTGTAAAACACGCACAGTTCATATAAAACCAGATCTAGAACAGTAAGGAAGTGGTCATTGTGACCAGGTTCGACAACAAGGTAGCGATCGTCACGGGCGGCGGAAGCGGCATCGGCGCAGAGATTTCTCGCGAGCTTGCAGCGGAAGGCGCGTCGGTGGTTGTCACCGATATCAACGTTGACGCCGCGCAGAGCGTTGTCGACGAGATTGTCGCCGCAGGCGGCAAGGCTTCCGCATTCACGCAGAACACCGCCAAGTGGGAAGATTCCGAAGCGGCCGTCAAGTTCGCCCAGGACACCTACGGTGCCCTGCACCTGGCCGTCAACAACGCTGGCATTGGTGCCGCACCACAGAAGATCGGCGACTACGACATCGCCGCATGGGACCGCGTCCGCGCCGTGGACCTCGACGGCGTCTTCTACGGACTCAAGTTTCAGCTTCCCGCGATGGTCGCCGCCGGCGGTGGAGCTGTCGTCAACATGGCCTCCGTTCTCGGCTCTGTCGGCATCGCGGAGAACGCTGCCTACGTCACCAGCAAGCACGCACTGATCGGGCTCACCAAGGTTGCCGCCCTGGAGTACACCGCCGAGGGCGTTCGCACCAACGCTGTTGGCCCCGGCTTCATCGACACCCCGCTTGTGCGCTCCAGCCTCTCCCCCGAA
>DASYMY010000085.1:0-6420 GCA_036008825.1 Glaciihabitans sp. | reverse complement strand
GTGACCTCGAAACGGGTGCCGTTGTGCGCTCCGGTCGCGCCTCACACCCGGTGGGCACGGAAGTGGATCCCGCGGCGTGGTGGGACGCTCTGCTCAGCGCCATCGCCGACGCGGGCGGGTTTGGCGATGTTGCCGCCGTCTCCGTTGGTGGGCAACAGCACGGAATGGTTGTGCTTGATGCCGCGGGTGAGGTCATCCGCCCCGCATTGTTGTGGAATGACACCCGTTCAGCGCAGGCGGCTCTTGATCTCATCTCTGAGGTGGGTGCCGGCGAGTTCGCTGCTCGCACCGGAACGGTTCCCGTTGCCTCATTCACCATCACGAAACTGCGCTGGCTTGCCGATGCCGAACCGGAGAATGCTGCAAAGGTTGCTGCCGTCGCGCTGCCTCATGACTGGCTGACCTGGCGCTTGCGTGGTTTTGGTCCTGGCAACGCCAACCTGGATGAGCTGACCACGGACCGCTCAGACGCGAGCGGAACCTCGTACTTCAACTCGGCCACCAACACCTACGATTTCGAGCTATTGGGTCTCGCTCTTCGGCGCCCGGTTAGCCCGGCGGGGCTCTCCCCCGCCGTTGCCCTGCCTCGCATTGTGAAGCCGGGCGAGATCGCCGGATATGTGGCGGCCTCGGCCGAGCATCCAGCGCTGGGGGCGGGCGATTCCGTTGCTATTGGCGCCGGTGCCGGTGACAATGCCGGGGCGGCACTAGGGCTGGGGGCAACCCCCGGCGACGTTGTTATCTCTATCGGTACCAGCGGAACCGTTTTTGCCGTCACCGACTCTCCCGTGCGCGATGCCACCGGCACTGTGGCCGGTTTTGCCGACGCGGCCGGCAACTATTTGCCACTCGTTGCCACCCTCAACGCGGCCCGAATTCTGGATTCCATCGCAGGGCTGCTTGGCGTCGACCACAGTGAATTGGGTGAACTTGCTCTGCAGGCAGCCCCCGGTGCGGGCGGTTCGGTGTTGCAGCCCTACTTCGAAGGTGAACGCACCCCTAACCTTCCGAGCGCAACCGCGACCCTATTTGGGATGACACTCACCTCAACCACTCGCCCCAACCTGGCGCGTGCCGCAATTGAGGGCATGTTGTGCGGGCTCGCCGACGGGCTGGATGCGGTCATTGCCCAGGGAGTGGAGGCGAGCCGTCTCCTTCTTGTGGGCGGGGCCGCTCAAAACCCCGCGGTCAGCGCCATTGCCGCTCAGGTGTTCAACCTGCCAGTAGTGGTGCCCGAACCAGGCGAGTATGTCGCCGCAGGCGCTGCGGTGCAGGCGGCGTGGGCCTTGACCGGCGCACGTCCGACTTGGTCAATCGCGGTTCACGCCGAACCGGCCGTGGACTTTCAACCGGTTATCCGTGAACAGTACCGAGCCGTGGCGGTGCGGTAGAGCCCCGAACCACCAGGGTCGCCTCGGTATGCGGTGTGGTGAACACCTCGTTATCGCGGAGAATCTCCACCACCGTTGACATAATGTCGCGCCCGAGCGCCGCGAAGTCTTGACGCACGGTGGTTAGCGGTGGGGTGAAGTGGGCTGCTTCGGGAATGTCGTCGAACCCCACAACACTGATGTCGTGTGGCACGCGCACTCCGCGTTCGGTGAACGCGTGCAGTAGCCCTAAGGCAATTTGGTCGTTGCAGGCGAACACAGCGGTGAATTCGGGACCCTCGAGCAGTCGGAGTCCAATCTCGTACCCGCTGCGCGGAGACCAGTCCGAGATGAGGGGTTCGCGCGCAACCAATCCATGCGCGGAGAGGGACGACCGCCAGCCTCGAACACGTTCGATGGCATCCATAGAATCCTCGGGGCCCGACACGTGCAGAATGTCACGGTGCCCCAGCTCGACCAGATAGTTGGTGGCGGCGAGGGCTCCCGCATATTGGTCGATGGACACACTGTGGAAACCGGAACGGCCGCTGCTTTCCACCGCGAGGAGCGGCACACCCAGTTCAATCGCTCTCATGGCGTCGAGCGCACCTCGGTGTCCGGCAATCAGAACGATGGCTTCAACATTTTGGCCGAGAAGTTGCTCAACGGAAGCGCGCATCGATGACGGATCGGCTTCAGCCATGCTGGCGATACTGATGTTATATCGGGCTTGACGGGCGGCATCGTTGAAGCCGAGCGCGATGCTCGAGGGACCGTAGTCGGGGCGTCCGGTGGTGATGAGTCCAATGGTGCGGGAGCGTTTGGTTACCAATGCCCGCGCGGCAGTGCTTGGGCGGTAGCGCAATTGGCGGATGGCGTCTTCCACCCGTTGCCTGGTTGCTGGGCGCACGTTGGGAATGTCGTTAACCACACGGGATACCGTCTGGTGGGAGACCCCGGCCAAGCGAGCGACATCAAAAATGTTGGCGGCACGCGGCGCTGAATCTACGGCGTGCGCATGGGAATCGTCGGAGACCACCTCACCCGCCAACTTCCTTCCGGCTCACCCGCAGAGCGGATAAGGGTTCAATTATGCCTGCCAACGCTGTGTATTTAACGCCGCCGTGGCGTCAACAGCTTCTGCAGCAGGATAAATACCAGCAGGAGGGAGCCGATAACAATCCGTGTCCACCACGAGCTCAGGGTGCCTTCGAAACTGATGATGGTCTGGATGACACCCAACACGAGCACTCCGAGCACGGAGCCGAGTACAAACCCGGAGCCGCCAGTCAGAAGTGTTCCGCCAATCACCACCGCGGCGATGGCGTCAAGTTCCATTCCCACCGCGGTGAGGCTGTACCCGGAGAGCGTGTAGAAGGTGAAAAGCACTCCGGCAATGGCTGAACAGAACCCGCTGATGGCGTAGACGAGGATTTGGGTGCGTTTGACGGGCAATCCCATCAGCATTGCCGACGGTCCCCCGTTTCCAATGGCGTACACGGTGCGTCCGGTGCGGGTGTAGTGCAACACCACAAAGGCAATCACAACAACGGCCAGAGCGACGATGACGCTGGGGGCGATTCGCAGTCCGGGCCCAAGCGGAATTCGGGCGTTCGCCATGTCCACAAAAAACGGGTCGACGATGGAGATGGAGCTGGTGCTGATGACGTAGCACAGGCCTCTGGCCAGAAACATCGCCGCAAGAGTGGCAATAAAGGGTTGCACGTCGAAGTAGTAGATCACCAAGCCCACCAGGAAGCCTAGCGTAGACCCAACAACGAGGACGGTGAGGATGACCGCGGGCGGCGACCATCCCGATTGCAGAAGCGACGCCGCAATCATGGTGGACAGTGCAACGACGGACCCAACCGATAGATCGATTCCACCCGTGAGAATGACAAAAGTCATTCCCACCGCGAGCACAATAAGGAAGGCATTGTCGATGAACAGGTTGAGGACAACCTGGCCAGAGAAGAAACCCGGGTAGCGGGCAGAGCCGACAGCGAAAATGGCCACAAGCAGCAGGAGGGTCACCAGCACCGAGGTGTACCGCTGGGAGGGCAGATACCGCAGCAAGCCGGGGGCGCTTTCACCGGGAGTGCGTGACCCCCTCGGTTCGCTGGGAGCGAGACGGGTTTTCGTGGGAACACTCATACGACGGTCGCTTTCGAAGGTGAGGCGGTAAGTGCTTGGCGACGCCGGATCTTGGCGAATCCAGCTCGGGTTCGAGGTGCCTGCAGCAGCACAACGGCGATAACAACGAGTGCTTTGAAGACGAGGGTGATTTCGGGAGCAATCCCGATCGAGTACACCGTGGTGGTCAGGGTCTGCAGGACGAACGCCCCAATGAGTGTTCCGGTGAGCGAGTAGCGCCCTCCCGCCAGCGAGGTTCCCCCCAGCACCACGGCGAGAATGGCGTCCATCTCGATCCACAGTCCGGCACTGTTCGCGTCAGCGGCGGTTACGTTGGAGCTAATCATCAGCCCGGCGATGCCGGCGCAGACAGCGCTGAACACATACACGGTCCAGATAATGGTGCGGGAACCTACCCCGGCCAGTCGACTGGCCTGAGGGTTGATGCCCACCGATTCGATGAGAACACCCAGCGCTGTTTTCCGGGTGAGTACCGCCACCAGCGCGAAGAGCACCCCGGCAATGATGATGGATGCCGGCAGTGCAAACCAGTACCCGCCACCGATGACCTTGTATGGCGCACTGGCAACGGTGAGGATCTGCCCTTCCGTGATGAGCATTGCGATTCCGCGCCCGGCCGTCATCAGAATAAGGGTGGCGATAAAAGGTTGAATGCCAAAAACGGACACCAGCAATCCGTTCCAGGCGCCGAGGATCAGCGCAAACACCAGCGACGCCCCCACCGCCAGCAGAACTACACCGAGCGAGTTCGGGTCTGGGGCATCCCCAATGATGGATAGGGCGAACGCGCCAGAAATTGCCACAACAGCGCCGACTGACAGGTCGATACCGCGGGTGGCGATGACGAGGGTCATCCCCAGGGCAACCAGCACGATGGGGGCACCATTTCGCAGAATGTCGATGAGACTACCGAAGAGGTGACCATCTTGAACACGTATGGACAAAAACCCGGGCGAGTAGATGGCGTTGACGGCGAGTAACACCACCAGAGCGAGGATGGGCCAGATGAGTCGGCTGTGCGTGGCCGTTCGGAGCAGCGTCCGTGTGCGGGATTCGGTGTCGCTGTCGCGCGATGCACTGCCCTCGGTCATCATGCGTCTGCCCCACTCGCAATAAGAGTCATCACTTGCCCAGACGTGACATCCTCGTTTTCGAGGTCGGCCACTTTCTTCCGATCCCGCATCACCACAATGCGGTGGCTGAGACGCAGCACTTCCTCCAGCTCAGCGGAAATGAACACAACGCTCATCCCTTCCTCTGCCAAATTCGAGACCAATCGTTGAATTTCAGCCTTCGCCCCCACATCAATGCCACGGGTGGGTTCGTCAAGGATGAGCAGACGCGGTGCGATGGCCAACCAGCGCGCCAACAACACCTTCTGTTGATTACCTCCGCTGAGGTTACGAACGAGAGTTTCCGGATTAGAAGGGCGGATGCCTAAAGCCGAGATATAACTGACCGCGAGGTCATCCTGCCGCTTGCGAGAGATACGCCGAAACCAACCGCGGTCAGCCTGAAGCGCGAGGACAATGTTGTCTCGAACGGTCAAGTCTTCGATAATTCCCTCACGCTTGCGGTCCTCCGATGAGTACGCAATTCGTCGTTTGAGGGCGGCCCGAGCGGTTCGAAGTTTACGAGGGGATCCTTCGACGAGCAGCTCGCCACCATCGGGACGGTCAACGCCGGAGAGAAGGCGAGCCAACTCGGTTCGACCGGATCCGAGCAACCCGGCAAGTCCCACCACCTCACCTTCATTGATATAAAAGTTGAATGGCTCAACCGAGCCTTTGCGTCCGAGCCCAACGGCTTCCATAAACGGCACACCGACATCGGCGTCGGCCACTGCTGCGCGCGTTTTAGAATCAAGATCATCGAGTGCAGCGATGTCTCGGCCAATCATTTTGTGCACCAGCTCAATGCGCAAAATCTCTTCGATGCGGTACTCACCCACCAGCGCGCCGTTTCGCAATACGGTAAGCCGGTCAGCGATCTCGTAGACCTGATCGAGGAAGTGGGAAACAAAAAGAATCGCGACTCCGTCGTCTTTGAGTCCCTTAATTACGCGGAACAGTTCGGCAACTTCGTCGGCGTCCAGTGATGAGGTGGGCTCGTCGAGGACAAGCACTTTGGCGTTGATATCCAGCGATCGCGCAATTGCGACGAGTTGTTGCACAGCCAGAGAATGTGCGTTGAGTTGCGAGGCCGGATCAATGTCGAGGTGTAGGCGGCGTAATATTTTTGCCGCTCGCGCCCGGGTGGCTCGCCAGTCGATTACCCCAAATCGTCGGGGCTCTCGCCCCAACATGATGTTCTCTGCGACAGACAGGTTGGTGAGCAGGTTGACCTCTTGGTAGACGGTGCTTATTCCTGCGCGTTGGGCATCGGCGGGCCCGGTGACCACCAGAGGCTTGCCGTCGAGATGAATGCTTCCGCTATCGATCTTGTACACCCCCGTAAGCGCCTTGATGAGGGTTGATTTTCCCGCCCCGTTCTCCCCCATTAGCGAATGCACTTCGCCGGGAAACATTCGAAAATCGACCGAGTCGAGGGCCTTCACTCCGGGGAAAGAAATGGAGATGTTGTTCATCTCAACGATGGGGACGGTGGTGTCCATAGGATCGCTTTCTTCTGGTTCTGCCATGCCGGCCCAACCTGCCCTGATCGTGGAAACGGGTTCAACAATCGGGGAGGTTGGGCCGATCAAGCGGGTCGTGCGGGTTCGGGAAGGGGACTAGTACTGGCGGTCGGGTAGGGCTTCGATCGCCTGCTCTTGGGTAAAGGTGGTTTCCTCGGTGATGATGCGCTTTTCCACCGTTCCACCGTCGTTGACCGTGGTGACGATCTCGACCAACTGGTCACCGAGTAGCGGCGAGCATTCAACAATGAAGTTGATCTT
>DASYMY010000084.1:0-4235 GCA_036008825.1 Glaciihabitans sp. | reverse complement strand
CACGTCAACGCCTCGCAGTCGTCCAACGACGTGTTCCCCACCTCCGTGCACGTCGCTGTCACGGGCGCCCTGCTGTCCGATCTGGTGCCAGCCCTTGACCACCTCGCCACCGCGCTCGAAGTCAAAGCTGAGCTGTGGCAGTCCGTGGTGAAGTCAGGCCGCACCCACCTGATGGACGCTACCCCCGTCACCCTCGGACAAGAATTCGGCGGCTTCGCTCGCCAGATCCGTTTGGGCATCGAACGTGTGCTGGCCACGATTCCCCGTGTTGCCGAAGTTCCTCTGGGTGGAACAGCCGTCGGCACCGGCATCAACACTCCGGCCGGCTTCCCCCAGCAGGTCATCGCGGTTCTGGCAGAGGATTCTGGTCTGCCAATCGTTGAAGCACAGGATCATTTTGAAGCGCAGGGCGCCCGCGACGGACTCGTTGAAGCTTCTGGCGCGCTACGGATCCTCGCCGTGTCGCTCACCAAGATCTGCAATGACCTCCGCTGGATGGGTTCCGGACCCAACACTGGCCTGGGCGAGATTAACATCCCTGACCTTCAGCCGGGATCATCCATCATGCCTGGCAAGGTGAACCCGGTTATCCCCGAAGCAGTTCTGATGGTCGGAGCCCGCGTTATCGGTAACGACGCAACCATCGCCTGGGCGGGCGCCAGCGGAAGCTTCGAACTGAATGTTGCAATTCCCGTGATGGGAACGGCCCTACTGGAGTCCATCCGTCTGCTGAGCAACTCGTCTCGATTGCTGGCCGACCGCACCATCGACGGGCTCACCGCCAACGAAGACCGCGCCAGGGCGCTTGCCGAGTCATCACCGTCCATCGTCACCCCCTTGAACCGGGTCATCGGCTACGAGGCGGCGGCGAAAGTGGCGAAGCATTCAGTCGCGTCGTCCATTACGGTTCGCGAGGCTGTCATCGATCTCGGCTTCGTCGAACGCGGCGAAATCTCTGAAGAGCAGTTGGACACCCTTCTCGACGTCCTGTCGATGACGCACCCAGGCTAAGTACCCGCAGGGACAATTGCGGATGCCACTATCTCTCGGCCTCACACGCTGACGCACAGAGCGCCCGACACCGTATGGTGCCGGGCGCTCTGTGCGTTTGGGGCAGTCCCGAACGCGGTGCCAGGTGTTTCAGCGCTAGGTGACCCGGCGCCAGGTGTATCTATACCTAGGACGTTACTCCTACCGCACCCCGGTTAAGCCAACTCGTTTGACTCCAACATTTCGGTGACCAGAGCAGCAATCGCACTGCGCTCGGACCGGTTCAAGGTGATGTGACCGAACAGCGGGTGACCTTTCAGAGTTTCGATCACGGAGGCGACACCGTCGTGTCGTCCCACACGGAGGTTGTCACGCTGGGCCACGTCGTGAGTGAGCACAACGCGTGAGTTCTGCCCGATACGACTCAGCACTGTCAGCAAAACGTTGCGCTCCAGCGACTGGGCTTCGTCAACAATGACAAACGCGTCATGGAGGGATCGACCGCGGATGTGCGTCAGAGGGAGAACTTCGAGCATCCCCCGATCGATGACCTCGTCGAGTACGTTCTGGGACACCACCGAGCCGAGGGTGTCAAAAACGGCTTGCGCCCACGGGTTCATCTTCTCCGACGCGTCCCCGGGGAGGAACCCCAACTCTTGACCTCCCACCGCGTACAGCGGACGGAACACCATGATCTTGCGATGCTGCTGTTTCTCCAGCACTGCCTCAAGTCCCGCACAGAGGGCCAGCGCGGACTTCCCCGTACCCGCTCGACCTCCGAGGGAGACGATCCCCACCTCCGGGTCCAACAGCAGGTCGATGGCGAGCCTCTGCTCCGCACTGCGCCCGTGTAGTCCGAAGATGTCGCGGTCACCGCGCACCAACCGCATCTGACCTCTGGCCGTCACTCGACCAAGAGCAGAGCCACGATCGGAGTGCAGAACAAGCCCCGTGTTCACCGGGAGGTCCTGCACCAGGCGGGAGGAAAGCTTTTCGTCCGCGTACAGGGTATTCATCTGCTCTGCGGTGAGGGTGATGTCGGTTTGTCCGGTGTACCCGGAGTCGACCGCGAGTTCGGCACGATACTCCTCGGCCGCCAAACCGATGGAGGCCGCTTTAACCCGCAGCGGGAGGTCTTTCGACACCACGGTGACAGCGAGACCGTCGTTGGACAGGTTGAGGGCAACAGCGAGAATGCGGGAATCGTTGTCGTTCAACTGCAGACCGGACGGAAGGACCGTCATGTTTGAGTGATTGAGTTCCACTCGCAAAGACCCGCCGGCCTCCCCCACCGCGATGGGGAAGTCGAGTCGTTCATGCAGGATGCGCAGCTCATCGAGATTGCGAAGTGCTTGCCTGGCGAAGTAGCCGATCTCAGGATCGTGGCGTTTAGCCTCGAGTTCGGTGATCACAATAACGGGGAGTACCACAGAGTGTTCAGCGAACCGAAAAATAGCCTTCGGGTCAGACAGAAGGACAGAGGTGTCAAGAACATACGTGCGCTCGGCTTGCCTCCCCTTCGCGTCTGCCGATGTTGTCTGGCGGGTCTGCTTCTGTGGGTTAGCGAGTTCGGGCACGTGCACTCCATCCCCGAGTGCACATTCCACCCGGATCCAGTCTGCGAAGACGGCCAAGAGCGTTTCGAGAACGAACTTACGTGGCCGCCTCGATCAGGTGCCTTACCTGATATCTCGAACATAGGCGTCCACCTGCCACTTACGGAAGGGACACGCACCTCAGAAGATTACGAGCAGGTAAACAATCAGCAACGGCGGATGCCACAGACGCGGCAAGCTCGTTCGTGTTCAGACGTTGATGGCTGAGGCGAAGCTGACGAAGCTGGCCCGCAACATCTCGAACGATGTCTCATCGGTGGTGATATGCGGACTGACCCGCACCTGACCGCCGCGTGATGTGGCAGAGACCCCGTGGTTGAACAGGGACGCGGTCAAAACGGTCAGCTGGTCGGCGGCAGGTTCCAGCACAACTATTCCTGCTCGCTCCGACTCGTCGCGGACGGAGGCGACGGGTACCGCGTACTCATCAGCCAGGTCGATGACTCGGCTGACTTTGGTAGCGAGCTCCGCATTAATGGTGGCGACGCCGACGTCGGCAATCCCCTCAAGCGCGCTCGCAAAGCGTGCCTGTGCGATTGGGTCGGGGTTGCTCACTTGGAACGCTGCAGCGCCCTGTGTGGGTGGCACCACCCCGTCAAGCGGCATCCCGTCCGCGTCCGTGGCATTAAATCCGGAGAATACGGGCGTAAGACGTTCACTGGCGCGGTCGCTGAGTGCGAGAAAACCGGTTCCCCATCCGGCTCGAACCCATTTTTGGCCGCCGGAAAGCACCACGTCTGCAACACCAAATGGAGCATCAACAACACCGAACCCCTGAATGGCGTCGACGATAAGAAGCCGGTCACCGATGACTTGGCGGATGCCTTCCAGATCAACAAGATATCCCGTGCGAAAATCAACAAGGCTCACGGCTACCGCCTCAACGGCGGAGGTGAGCTGATCACGCAAATTTCCCGGGGTGACCCGGCCGTGGTCAGTCTCAATCCAGGTGGGGGTGAGCACTCCCAACGCTTCGCTGGATCGGACGGCGGCAAAAGTGATGCTGGGAAACTCCGCAGCCGAGAGGGCGACACCGCCGGTGATGCCGAACATGGTGTGCATCAGGCCTTGGGAGGTGTTCGGCTGGAACACCACCTGGTCGGGACGGAATCCGCTTAGCGCACTCACCGCCGTTCGTACCCGCAGATCCTGACCCATCAAGCTGTCGATGGTGCCAAACCGTGCGGTGGCGAGCATCCGAGTTTGAGCGAGCAGTTCGTCTTCGACGGCCCGTCCCACCGGTCCGACGCGGGCAAAGTCGAAATATCCGGGTTCTTCAGAGAACCCGGAACGGTAGTCGTCGAGATTCACGACCCGAACCTACGGTGCCGACGCGCGTAGTCGCGCACGGCTCGGAGGAAGTCCACTTCTCGCAGGTCGGGGTAGAGGGCTTCAACAACGTAGAACTCGCTGTGTGCGCTCTGCCACAACATAAAGTCGCTAATGCGTTGTTCGCCCGAGGTACGGATGATGAGGTCGGGGTCCGGCTGACCACCCGTGTAGAGGTTGTCGGCGATGAGTTCCGGTGTGAGCAACTCGGCAAGTTCCTCGATGCTGCCACCCTCTTTGCCGTGGCTGCGAAGAATGTTTCTCATCGCGTCGGCAATCTCGCGGCGGCCACCGTAACCT
>DASYMY010000083.1:0-2673 GCA_036008825.1 Glaciihabitans sp. | reverse complement strand
TTGGCCCGCAAAGTCTGCCGGTAGGTGGGGGCAGGGTCGGAGATAGTGTCGCTAACGACTTCACCGCGGTAGAGGTTCTCGAAGGTGTCGAGGGTGCGCTGGATGTCGTGGGCTTCCACAATCTTGAGGCTCTCCCGCTTGAAACGCTGAAGTTCCTCTTCCGGCATGGTGAGCACATCGGTGAGGCGTGCGGCTAGCTCGTCGACGTTTCCTGGCTCGAAGAGGAAGCCGTTCTCGCCGTCGTGGACGAGGTGGGGCAGGGCCATGGCGTCGGCGGCGACGATCGGCAGAGCGGTTGCCATTGCTTCCATGGTGGCGATGCTCTGCAGTTCGGCGATGGACGGCATGGCGAAGACAGTGGCGCGGGTGAGGGCGTTGCGCAGGTACTCGTCCTCCACGTAGCCGGCGAAGTGCACGCGGTGACGCACTCCGAGAGATGTGGCGAGGGCCTTGAGGGCGTTCTCTTGGTCGCCGCCTCCGACAAATTCCAGGCGGGCGTTGAGGGACTTGTCGAGCTGAGCGAAGGCGCGAATGAGCTTGTCCAGCTGCTTCTCGCCCGTGATCCGGCCCACGAACAGGATGAGGTTCTCGGTGCGGGGCTCGAAGTTGGGGGTGTAGTGGTGTGCGTCAATGCCACAGGAAATTGCGTAGACACCACGGAGGCGTGCGTTGGCTTCGAGGAAGTCGGCGGCTTTGCGGGTGGGGGTGGTGACAGCTTGCGCGCGGCCGAAGGAGCGGGAGGCGGCACGCCAGGCCGCGTTGATGGCGGCCTGCTGGAACCGCTTGGGGATCTTCGTGAACTCCAGCATGTTCTCGGGCATAAAGTGGTTCGTCCCGATGACCCGAATTCCGCGCTTCACGGCCTGGTTCGATAACCCTCGGCCAATGATGATGTGGGACTGGAAGTGCACCACATCCGGTTTGACCTCGTCGAGGATGCGCGCGCTGTTCTGCTCAATGCGCCACGGCATCGCGAAGCGCAACCAGGGGTGTGGGTACCAGCGGCCGCTGAATAGGCGGTGCACGGTAAATTCGGCACCCTCGTGGGTCTCTCGGATCACCCCGTAACCGCGGTAGGAGGGGGCGGGGGCGACCACGTGCACGTCGTGTCCGCGTTGAGACAGACCGGCGGCCAGGCGCGCGGCGAAGATGGCCGCTCCGTTGATTTCGGGAGGGAACGTGTCGGCGCCGATAACAATGCGCAAGGGTCGAGGGGTGGCCGCGTCGAGCGGTGCGTCAGTCAAGTTCAGGATTCCCTTGTGGTTGGTCGCGTTAGCAGGCCAGCGTCGGTGAACAACGCCAAACTCCAACGTACCTTAGCCGTTTGATTGTGGATGATGTTTGGCCAGCTGCAGCACGCCGAAGATTGCGATTGCACCGGCGGCGACGAAAGCAAACAACGCCCACGGGGGTGCTGCAGCAGCCTCCCCCAGCACTATCACTCCGATGGACACCGCAACAAGCGGGTCGATGACGGTAAGACCCGCAACCACCAGGTCGGGTGGTCCTGAGGAATACGCTGTCTGCACAAAATAGGCGCCCAGAGCGGTCGCGGCGATCAGAGCGACCACACACAGAGCGGTCAACCACTCCTCTGGACCGAAGGTGAGGTCGGTGAGGATCAGCGTTTTGATTCGATCGATCACAACCTTGGCGAGCGTGGCAACAAAGCCAAACAATACACCGGCACCCACGATGTAAAACATAGGGGTGATGCGACTGCGCAGGAGGAAGAACACCACCGCGAAGGCGGTCAGAACGACGGCCAGAATCGCTAGCACCGTGACGAGTTCGGTTCGGGTAATCGGTTTGGATTGCGCGGTAAATGCGGCGACGGTGACAAAGAGTCCGATGCCGCCTACGCACAGGGCGATGGCGCGGATCGCGACGGCGTCCAGCCGCACCTTGCTGACGCGGGCGTTCACGATGGCGGTGATGACCAGCGCGACCGCGCCGAGTGGTTGCACCACGATCAGCGGCGCCAGGGTGAGGCTGGTGAGCTGAAAGACAACGGCCAGTCCCAGCATGGCGGTACCGATAACCCAGGAGGGCCGGGCGAGCAGCGCACGCAATTGCACCATGCTCAGGCCGCGCGCGCCTGCAGCACCGTAAGCGGCGTCAACCTTGCCAACACCTCGATGTTGGAACTGGGCTCCGAGCGCCAGGAAGATGGCGCCAACCAGCGCAATAGGGATTCCCAGAGCCTGCTGGGGGGAAAGCGAAATCTGCTCGGTCAATTCAGCGAAGTCGGGTGGCACGGGGTCGAATCTACCGCCTGAGCTGCCGATAACCTGTATGAATGGCCGTTCTTCCCATTCTCATTACCGGCAACCCCGTTCTGCACGGCGTTGCGTCTCCCGTGACCGAATTCGACGATGACCTCGCAGTGCTGGTGTCAGACATGTTCGAAACGATGGAAGAGGCACCGGGGGTGGGTTTGGCCGGTCCCCAGGTTGGTGTGGGGCAGCGCATTTTTGTCTACAACTGGACGGATGACGACGACGTCGAGCACCGCGGCTGCGCCATCAACCCGGAGCTGTGGATCAGCCCTTCCGAGCCGGGAGTGGCCGATGAAGAAGAGGAGTCAGAGGGCTGCCTGTCTGTTCCCGGTGAGCGGTTTCCACTCCGCCGCTCCGAGCAGGCCATTCTGCGTGCGGTGGACGAAAAGAACGT
>DASYMY010000082.1:0-1698 GCA_036008825.1 Glaciihabitans sp. | reverse complement strand
ATATTCGGGACTCGTCGGACGGATTCCATATTGCTGGAGCCGTCCGTGTGATGGGCGCTCAGACCGACCTCGTCCCAGGAAGCTCGACGCGGCGTATGCCGCATGAGGGCAACGCCGCGGTGTACTCCTGCCGAACAATCCCGTGCGTGGCGATTTCGATGTATCCGAAGTTCTGGTTGAAGTTCGCGACCACACCGCAATGGCGGAAGTGCTGCCAGCCTCCTCCCGACTGCTCTTGTTGACCAGGTACGTCGTCAGGTTGCGCAGTTGCCGGACGGAGCGATGGTTGAGGCGTCGATCAGGCGCAACTCAAAGCGACGGCCACTGATGCAGACGCCCACCCACAATAAACCCCCTGCCTCCTCGTAAATACGGGGAGCCAGGGGGTTTGTTCGGAACCGATGGTGTGTGGTTTCAGGACCTTGTGAACGACAGTTGGGCGCTGTCGGAAGGTGAGCGAACCAGAAGTCCTCATCCAAGCCGTCGTTGTGCAAGGACTCTCCTACGGGCAGGTCGCCGCCCGTTACGGCGTCTCAAAATCCCTGGTCCACCGCCTCCACCACCGATGGTTGGCCGAAGGAGACACCGCGCTCCTCACGACCGAAAACAAGCCCGAACGCCACCAGCACGGCGATAGCCGAACAAGTGTTGGCGCTCCGCGACGGGCGGATCCCCCCTCAACCACACAAACGTCCTCGCAGTTCCTGCCGGCGCTTCGCAGCCGAGCGCCCCAACCAGACGTGGCAATCCGACTTCACCCACTGGCGCCTCACCGATGGCACGGACACCGAGATCATCGGCTGTCCCGACGACCATTCCCGCTTCCTGCTCCATCTGAGCGTCCAAGGTCGTATTTCCGGCACTGCCGTCACCACTACCTTCAGCACAACTGCAGCTGAATTCGGCTTCCCCGCCTCGACACTGACCGATAACGGCAACGTTTACACCACCCATTTCGCACGAACACTGGCGCTCAACCGCACGATTGGGTGGTGCTCACAGCCTCAATTACTCATGTGCCGCAGGTCAAGACCACAACGCCGCGATTGCCCTCATCGCCACGGTGATTCCGGATGGTCCTCGCTTGTGACTGGGATGACGGCAACTTACTCCATCACGTAGCGGCACTCTCCTATCGTTCGATCCAGACCGCAGGCGATTCTCCGCTAATGACTGCGCAGAAGACGCAGTCGCTCATCGACGCATCAGCTGGTGTACAGCCCATCCAGCCACGCCTGCCACTTCGCGGATGCCGCCACCGCGTCATCCGCTGGATCAAAGACGTGAATCGTGAGGCCAACGGTCGCGCCGAATGCGTTGCGCCCAAAGACGCGGTAGAGCGCGGTCTCGGTGCGCAGGCCGATGAAGTTGGGGGAAATGTAGTCGATCGTTGCTACAAACGACGCGCTGTCACCGATTGTGACCTGCACCGAATCATCGACCTTGGATGTGTTGATAAGGCCGAGCGCCTTGCGCACGCGGTCAAACGCATCGGGGGCAGCCGAAGACTCCGGGCCCTGCAGGTCAACGAACGCGGCGTCGAGACCGGCGAAGTGGGTGACGTATTCGTTGAGCGTGTGCAGGTAGAAGTCAGTGTGCTGCTGCACCGCATCTTCCTGGTTGTGCTCAGGGTCGAGGTTGACGCCGTGGTGAATGTAGCGGAGCCACGATTTGCCGTCCGGACGCTCCTCAAGGGTG
>DASYMY010000081.1:0-2959 GCA_036008825.1 Glaciihabitans sp. | reverse complement strand
GAACTCTTCGGCGTTGATGATTCTCACGCCGAGCTCCTCCGCTTTGCCGAGTTTGGAGCCCGCTCCCGGACCGGCTGCTACGTAGTCGGTCTTTTTGCTCACGCTGGAAGCCGCTTTTCCGCCAGCGGCAATGATGGCCTCCTGTGCGCCTTCGCGGGTGAAGCCCTCCAACGATCCGGTAGCGACCACCGTGAGGCCGGCCAACGGTCCATCCGCTGCTGAGGCTGCACCAGGACCTGGATGGCCCGGGGTTGTGAAAACCACACCGGCGGCGGCCCAGCGGGTGAGGATCTCACTGTGCCAGTCAACCTCGAACCATTCCAGGAGGGCGTCCGCGATGATTCCACCCACACCGTCCACTTCGGCGATCTGTTCCCGCGTCGCCCCGCGGATGGCGTCAAGAGATCCAAAATAGTTCGCCAGCGCACGCGCGGCGACCGGACCAACATGGCGGATGCTGAGCGCGACTAGTATCCGCCAGAGAGGGCTGGTTTTGGCCTTTTCGAGGTTGGCAATGAGCTGCGTTGCGTTGCTGGACGGAACGTACTCGGCTGTTCCGGCAAACTCTGCTGCCTCCGGATCAAAGGCGGGGTCAGCATCTTTGCCTGTGAGCTTTCGTTTGCGTCGGAACGGTGTGACCTCTTTCGGCGTTCCGTCGTCGTTGAGTTTTTGTAACCCGGTTTCGCTGTCACGCACAATCACACGGATCGGGAACAAGTCTTCAACGGTCAGGTCGAAGAGGGCCGCCTCCGTGACCAGCGGCGGCTCGGCAGGTTCTACGGGCTGGGTGAGGGCCGCGGCGGTGACTTCACCGAGCACTTCAATGTCGAGAGCTCCACGGCTGCCCACATGCTCAACACGCCCGCGAACCTGGGCGGGGCAGCTGCGCGCGTTGGGGCATCGCAGGTCGATGTCGCCGTCTTTCATGGGCCGCAGCGCCGTGCCGCACTCTGGGCAGTGGGTGGGCATCACAAATTCACGTTCGCTGCCGTCCCGTAATTCCACCACCGGGCCGAGGACCTCAGGAATAACGTCGCCAGCTTTACGCAGAACAACCATGTCGCCAATAAGTACGCCTTTAGCTTTCACCACGTCCTGGTTGTGCAAGGTGGCTTGACGAACCTCGCTGCCGGCCACACGGACTTTCTCCATTACCGCAAACGGAGTGGCGCGGCCCGTTCGGCCCACACTGACCACAATGTCGAGCAGACGGGTGTTTACCTGCTCGGGTGGGTACTTGTACGCGATAGCCCACCGCGGCGCGCGGCTTGTGGCGCCGAGTTCGTCGTGCAAAGCCAGTTCATCGACTTTGATAACAATGCCGTCAATCTCATGCTCGACACTGCCACGGTGCTCCCCAAAGTATTCGATGAACTCGGTCGCACCAACGGCGGTGGGAACCACTTTGAAGTGAGTGCTGGTGGGGAGTCCCCATCCAGCGAGAACCCGGTAGACCTCGGATTGGCTGTCAACGGGCGGGTTTGACCAGGCCCCAATGCCGTGCACAAGCATCCGCAATTTGCTCAGCCGTTTGACCATCAGAGCCCTTTTTTCCGGGCTTTTGCCTTCGGCTTTTTGCCGCAGGCTTCCGGCTGCGGCGTTACGTGCGTTCGCAAAGATGCGGTCTCCCGCGGCGACTTGCTCAGCGTTGAGCTCACGGAATGCTTCAACCGGGATGAACACTTCACCGCGCACTTCAACCAACGGCGGATGCGGCACGTCAGTGGTTGCAAGCTTTTGTGGGATCGATGTCACGAGAGCGATGTTTTCGGTAACGTCTTCGCCCACCACACCATCACCACGGGTGGCAGCAGACACCAGAACACCGTCGACGTAGCGCAGGTTGATGGCGAGGCCATCGATCTTCAGCTCACACAGATAGGCGACAGCTCGGCCCGAATCACGTTGAACCTTGCTGGCCCACTCTGTGAACTCTTCTAAGGAGAAGACGTTGTCAAGACTGAGCATGCGCTCGGCGTGCTCGACGGGGTCAAAGAGTGAAGCACCGGTAGGCCCGCCAACGGATTGGGTGGGGCTGTCTTGACTTTGCAGTTCGGGAAACAGCCGCTCAAGCTCTTCCAAACGATGCATTTGCGCGTCGTATTCTTCGTCAGACGCGATGACGGTGTCTGTGCCGTAGTAGGCGTTGCGCAGTTCGATGATGCGCGCGGTCAGCTGATCGCGTTCGTTTTTCGCCGCTTCAAGTTCTTCGAGGGAGTAGTTGTCTGCCACCCGGTCAGTTTACTGGCGAGGTACGACATCGCTCGGGGCGATTCGGGCAGAGCCTTCGACGGCAGGCTGGCGGGTTTTAGACTCCGACGGGGACGGGCACCGCACTGGTCGTGCGGTCAATCGTGCACTGCCCAAGCACTCGTGTGCCGACGTAAATCACTGCGGTTTGCCCAGGGGCAACACCGTTGAGGGGGACATTTGGGGTAACGATCAGCTCGGTGGTCTCGCCAACAGTGACCACACGAGCAACCGCGGGAACGGGGTCGGCGTGAGCTCGAATCTGCACTTCGCACTCGAAAGGTGCGGCCGGGTCGTCGATGATTGCGGACTGCACGGGATCCAGCCCGGCCCAGCTCACTTTGATGCCGGCAATCTCGGCAATATCGAGAGCTTCTTTGGGACCAACCACAACGGTGTTGTCTTTGGGCCGTACCTCGAGAACAAAACGGGGACGCCCATCCGGGGACGGCACTCCGAGGCTGAGACCACGGCGCTGACCGACCGTAAACGCGTGTGCTCCCTCATGGGTTCCAACAACGGCGCCGTCGCGCTCGAGAATCTGGCCTTGCTCAGCGCCAACTCGTTCGGCGAGCCATCCGCGGGTGTCCCCGTCGGGGATAAAGCAGATATCGTGCGAGTCAGGCTTGGAGGCAACGCTGAAACCTCGTTCGGCCGCTTCCGCGCGCACCTCCGCCTTGGACGGGGTAGCGCCAAGGGGAAACATGCT
>DASYMY010000080.1:0-3108 GCA_036008825.1 Glaciihabitans sp. | reverse complement strand
AGCTTCGACTGGTCACGTGAGATGAGGGCGACAGAAAAACCTTCGCGCCCGAATCTGCGCGCAACGGCCGCCCCAAGTCCCGGTCCAGCTCCGACGATGGCAATAACAGGCACGATAAAACTCCTCGGTTTTTGATCTTGTCGCGACTATAGCGCGGGCAAATTGGAGGACGGTCCGTCAACCCGCCCCATTGCAGTCTCGACCCGGCGACGCGCGCCGGGCGGCGATATCAGCCGGGCAAGGCGATTCCGCAGCGGATTTTTCAGGTGGGAGCGAGGATCCCACACCGGCGGGGTCACTATCCTCGCCTGCGCGCCCTCGGGTGAAAAGTGCACTTCGTCACTGCACAACCACTCCCCGTCGCTCGTCGAAACACAAGTGTCGGACGCAACGCTAGCAATTGAACTAGTTTCCACTTCTCGTCATCGCCATCGGCCTTCCGGTGTTGGCCGCGCATTTCGTGGCGCTGATTTACAACAACTGTGACACTGGTAGCGCTACGCAATTCATCACGGATTTAGGAGTTCTCTCTTCTCAGGCCGGGCGCCGAGTGGGAAATCCGCCCCACGAAAGTTCACAAGGATCGCGCCTTTTGAAGCGAAATGCTGCGCAAAGTGGTCTGTGGTGTTTCAAGCATGTGGACGGCGCTCCAGTAGTTGAAACGTAACTTCCACCAATAACCTCGCGGATACCCATCGGAAGCAATGATTGTCGTGCGTTCAATGGGTATGCCTCGGCGCGAACGGCGACCGAGCTCTTCGGCACGACCAGGTCATTGGTCGGTTTGGGATTGCGTCCTTGTGGAAGCGCAAGCCAACGTGAATTCAGTCCGTATTACTCGGACATCAAATGCGTTTTGTTTTTCCGATTCAGACCCCGGGGACCGGAGGTCCGCTCGCCCAACGCAAGACTGCGGCAGCAGCCGCATGTTGCGGCAAGGTTATGGAGTCTTCTCCTTCCTCGCTTGTGAACGAATCCGTGAAGACCACCTCGGCGTCTGTGAGTAGAGCCGCTCGGATCATCGCGAGTTGCGCGGACACGGTGGCTATCACGGGCGCACCTAGGGTGTCCTCCGGTGCCGCTGCTATCCACGGCTCGCCGTCGACGGCCAGCAACGTGTGATCTTGCAGTTTGCCTGAGTCGAGCACCAATGTTTCGACCTGAGCGGACGCAAGAGCGCGCACAACCCCGCCGAGGTTCAACTCTCCGAGCTTGTCTCCACGGCCGTCGTGCATGTTCAGCTTGTCGAGAATTGCTTCCTTGCCAGCGGCGAGCACGCGCGCAATTTCCGCGTCCAACCGTTCAAGCAGCGCGTCGTCCTTTGAGCCCTCAGCACGCGTGTTCGTGGGCTCAATTGCGACGAGATCGCGACTGGCAGGTGAAAGCTCCTCCACGAGCAGTTGCCGCGCACGAATGTCGCCCGCTACAACGATAAAACGGGGAGAATGCTGCCTCACGACCTCGTCTATGGTGCTGGCGAGCTGCGACTGCGTTTGCTTCCAAATCTCCATTGCATGGTTCTGAAAATGATTGTTTCGCCAGTCACCACCTCGTTTCACTTTGTGCAGAGTATCGGTTCGTCCCTGCACCTGCTCTTCGGCTTCAACCGCTGGTGATGCAGCGCGAAAAAGTCTGGCCTCTCCCCCATCCCGGGCGGTTTCGACCACAAGGTAGGCAAAATCCAACACGTGGGTTCGAAGCAACGGGCTGACGTCAGGAAGTGGACCGTACGCAACGCGTTCCGGCCCGACTACTCTTCCGGACAGCACCTCTTGGCAACGTATTGCCCCATCCTTTACCAGAACATAGAGCGACACGGGACTCGGCCCCGGTATCCCTGTGGCGAGTGCATCGGCGACCGCATCAAGGTCCGTCTGTGGAGCGCCGCTCTTGCGGAGCGTATCGAGCACGGACATACGGCGCTCATCTCTCACCCCGGGCGGGTCAGCCGTATCGACTGACATATCCAGATAGACCTCGCAGAAGTTACCGCCCTCGCGGTAAAACGCGGCCAATTGTTGACCGGTTTTCAACGTGATGTCAGCCATTGATCATCGCCTCCACTGTCGCTTGTTTCGGTCATTCCATCCTATGAGGCTCGTATCGAGCGCGGGAAGAGCGGATCTGCGGAGATCTGAGGGGCAACCTCAGCGCGCTGGATTGGTCGGATTGCCGTGCGACGGCGGGTTGATCTGCGGCGCCGTAGTTGTTTCTGGACTGATCGTGGGCTCAGAAGCAGACGGAGACACTTCCGGAAAATTGGTTGTCACCTCGCCGCTGGGCTCTACTCCGTTGTTGAGTGCTTCAAGACGATGTTCCAAAACGACGAGCACGGGCAACCTATTCCCGTGCTCGCGCTCGTAGGTGACCAATTGCTGCATCTGCGAGGAGTCAAGTGGCGCAATGCGCGCTGGTAGGTGACCGATTGGAATGTGGTCGTATTCGGGAAGAGGTAACTCGTTGTGTGGCATCGAATCGTTCATAATCACTCCAAATGGAAAGATGACCGTGTTTGAACTTAAGTGCTGTAGTGCTGCCTTCCATTCTGACCGTCAGGCGCGGCCAGCAAAAGGGCGCTATTGCCTGCCGTGGGAATGTGCGAGCACACTGAGGCCAGTGATTACCTGGGAAGCTTTGTTGCGGAATCAGCAGGCACCCGTTAGATAATCCCGACCGCGATAAATAAATTCCTTGCTCCTACGTCTGTGCCACCGCGTCCACGAGCGATCGCAGATTGCCCTGGGCTGGCGTGAATTGCGACACCAAGCTGTCACAAACGTCGTGCCCCCTACCCGGGTAGGGGGTCAAGAGCGCTCCAGGGAGGGACGCGGTCAGGTGACTGGTTTTCGTACCGTTGAGTATGTCAATCGAGGCTCTCTCTAACCCCTCCGCACTGCCCGCGCGAGAAGGGTTCCCCAAGGACGTCGCTGTCCGTGGCACGAACTCGCGCACCCAAGAGCAGTACACCGCGGATTACGCGGCCCTACTCGCCACCATGGACGACCTCGGCCTGATGCGTCGCCGCTATGGCTGGTACATCGCGCGCTGTCTGCTGCTGCTGGGGCTATACACAACCGGTTTCGTTGCTTTGTTCGCCTTCACCCCGGG
>DASYMY010000079.1:0-4978 GCA_036008825.1 Glaciihabitans sp. | reverse complement strand
GGAGTCGCCACCTCGTCCTCAACCTTCTTCCGCCAAATCGGTGGAACCCTCGGCGTCGCCATCATTTTCTCGGTGCTGTTCGGACGCATCCCCGGCACCATCGCGGCCGCTTTTGCCGAACCGCGCCTGGTGGCGAACATGCAAGCGGCGCTGGCTGATCCTGCGGTTATTGCCGACCCCGATAACGCACAAATCCTGTCTCTGCTCCAAGGTTCGGACACTAATATCGGCGACGCCCTGAACGGCGATACGGCCTTTCTCACCACGGCTGACCACCGCCTGGCGGCCCCTTTCCTACACGGATTCGCCGATGCCACAAGCTCGATTTTCTGGGTCACGCTGGTGGTGATTCTGGTGGCATTTGTGCTGAGTTTCTTCCTCAAGGCAGCACCTCTGCGCGAAAAATCTGCTCAGCAGGAAGTCGCCGACGCCGACGCAGCCCTCCTCGCCGCTCAATCGGCCGAAACCATGGGGGCAACACTCTCCCCCAACACGACGACCACCGAAACAGCGGATGCCCCCGGCCCGGGATCCCGGGCCGGCTCGGCACACCCGCCCAAGGGGTAAACCCGCCGCGGGCATCTGGCTCAGCGAAAAAAGGGGGCGTTATGCGCGAGCATAACGCCCCCTTTTGGGGCAATTTGAGAGCGCTCTCACGAAAACCCTTGACACTGAGTTATTTCACTGCCTAGTCTTGGCGAACTGTCGTGAGAGCGCTCTCATATGCGAAATGAGAGCGCTCTCACGAGATCCCTACCCACGCACACAAAGGAGTGACCGTGAGAAATTCACGACGTACCACTGCGATTGCAATCGCGGGCGCAACAGCATTCGCGCTCTTGGCCACCGGCTGTACCGGTGCTGCTAGCGGAGACGACGGCGACAACATCACGCTGACCGTCACCACGTTCGGCACCATGGGCCTCGGCGACCTGTACGCCCAATACGAAGAAGAAAACCCCGGCATCACCATCAAGGCGACCAACATCGACACGGGTGACAACGCCCGCACCGACGCGTTCACCAAGATCGCGGCTGGCTCCGGTCTCGCCGATGTGCAGGCCATCGAAGAGGGTTGGCTCGGCGCCATCATGCAGGTCTCCGACCAGTTCGTTGACCTGAATGACTACAACGCCGACGAGGTTGCTGACACCCTCACCCCCTACAAGCTCGCACAGGGCACCGACCCCGACGGCCGCATCATCGGATACGGCACCGACATCGCACCACAGGGCCTCTGCTACAACGGCCCGCTCTTCGAAGCCGCAGGGCTGCCCACCGATCGTGCCGCTGTTGCCGAGCTCTTTGGTAACGACGAAGCATCGTGGGACACGTACTTTGAAATTGGCGCAGAGTACAAAGCGACAACGGGTAAATCCTGGTATGACCACAGCGGGTTCGTCTGGAATGCCATGGTCAACCAGCTTGACGAGGGTTACTACACCGCAGACGGTGAGCTAAACATTGACGGCAACGCCGAACTGAAGGATCGCTTCCTCCAGCTCGCCGAGGCCACCACGTCAGGCCTGTCCGACAACCAGACCGCATGGGACTGGGGCGGGGGCCAGGCGTTCACCGATGGTTCCTTCGCCACCTTCGTTTGCCCCGCGTGGATGCTCGGTGTCCTCAAGGGCCAGGTTGAAGCCGCCGACGGCGACGCAACAACCGGATGGGACTTCGCCGACGTTTTCCCCGGCGGCTCATCCAACTGGGGTGGTAGCTTCCTCACCGTTCCCACCCAGTCCAAGCACCCGGAAGAGGCAGCAGCCCTCGCCGCTTGGTTGGTTGCAGCACCCCAGCAGGTAGCAGCGTTCCAGTCGGCGGGCACCTTCCCCGCCGTTCTTGAAGCGCAGTCCGACCCCGGCGTAACCGGCGAAAGCGAACTGACGGAGTTCTACAACAACGCTCCGCTCGGTGAAATTCTCGCCGCACGTGCCGACGGCATCACCGCCCAGTTCAAGGGACCGGACGACTCCGTCATCCAGTCGCAGGTCTTTGGCCCGCCGCTGAAAGCACTGGACTCCGGCTCGGTCGACGGCGAGCAGGCCTGGTCTGACGCTCTCGCCCTTATCACCGAACTCGGCGTCGAGTAACACCTAGCCCCTTTGTGAGGCCCCCGGATCATCTCCGGGGGCCTCACCAGGAAGAAGGACACCATGACTTCAACACTCGACCGCCCGGCGGCTCCCAGCACCACACCGCCACCCGCACCCAAGCAGACGCTGACGTTCCGTCAGAAGATCAACCGGTGGGACGTACGGTATTCTCCGTACCTCTACATCTCACCGTTCTTTATCCTCTTTGGCCTGGTCGGCGCCTTCCCCATCATCTACACGCTGGTGGTCTCCCTCAACGACTGGAACCTGCTGTCCGGTCCGGGCGAATGGGTGGGACTCGAAAATTTCAGAACTGAGCTGACCAGCCCGCTGTTCTGGAACTCCCTGTTCAACACCATGAGCATCTTTATCCTCTCCGCAGTTCCGCAGCTGATTTTCGCCCTGTTTATTGCCGCCGTCCTCGATCAGAACATTCGCTCGAAGACCCTGTGGCGGATGAGCATCCTGCTGCCATACATCGTCACTCCCGTTGCTGTTGCCCTCATCTTCAGCAATATGTTCGGAGAGCGGTACGGGCTTATCAACAACATGTTGGATGGATTTGGCCTTGAGCCGATCATGTGGAAGACCGACACCTTCCCCGCCCACCTGGCCATTGCGACCATGGTGAACTGGCGTTGGACCGGTTACAACGCTCTGATCCTGCTCGCCGCCATGCAGTCTGTGCCTCGCGATATCCACGAATCTGCTTCGTTGGATGGGGCCGGGGCCGTGCAACGCTTCTTCTCCATTACGTTGCCCAGCATCCGCCCTACCGTGATTTTTGTCATCATCACGTCAACTATTGGTGGACTGCAGATCTTCACCGAACCCAAGCTGTTCAACGCATCAAGCGCCACCCCCGGTGGTCAACAGCGGCAATACCAAACCACGGTTCTGTACCTGTGGGATATGGCATTCAACCGTCAGGACTTCGGTAGAGCAGCCGCCATCGCGTGGATCCTGTTCATCATCATCGTCGCGTTCGGCCTCATCAACTTCTATCTCTCACGCAAGATCGCGTCAGTGAATAGTCGCCCCAGCCGTGTCAAGCGTCAGCGCCGAGGCAAACACGGTTCAACACAAATACCGGGTTCGGCTCCGGTGTCAGCGAACGTGGCTGCGCCCGTTTCGGCAACCGACCGCTCCACTTCTACGTCGGAGGAAACACCCTCATGAGTACGTCAACAACTCAACGTCCCGCTCCGGCAGAGGACGCCGCCCCCACCGCCGACCGCTCCACCAACCGAGTACTGCGCAAAAAGAGCCGGTTTGTTGGTATCGACAAACGTCCCGGCTTTCTCACCTACGCTCTGCTCTTCACCATTTTTGTGGGTGGGGCGTACCCACTCTGGTGGTCGTTTGTGGTGGGCAGCAACGACAACTCCGTCCTCCTCAGCACCTGGCCTCCCCTGCTTCCCGGCGGTCAGTTTTGGGTGAACGTTGGTGAAGTGCTTGGCACCGTTCCGTTCTGGCTGGCTCTCGGTAACAGCATTGTCGTTTCGACCGTTATCACCGTCAGCGTGGTTCTCTTCTCCACCCTGGCCGGCTACGCGTTTGCGAAACTCAAGTTCCGCGGCCGCGAAGGCATGATGGTCTTCGTTATTGCCACCCTCGCGGTACCCACCCAGCTCGGAATCATCCCCCTCTTTATTGTGATGCGGGAGTTCGGCTGGACAGGAACACTCGGAGCGGTCATCGTGCCCACCCTGGTGACCGCATTTGGTGTGTTCTTTATGCGTCAATATCTCGTGGACGTTATCCCGGACGAGCTCATCGAGGCAGCCCGCGTTGACGGGGCATCCATGATCAGCACGTTCTGGCATGTTGGGGTTCCCGCCGCACGTCCGGCAATGGCCATCCTCAGCCTGTTCACCTTTATGACCGCCTGGACCGACTACCTGTGGCCCCTGCTCGTCGCACCCCAAAACCCGACTCTGCAGGTGGCACTCAGCCAGCTGCAATCCGCCCGCTACGTCGACTACTCGATTGTGCTCTCCGGCGCGATATTGGCAACCCTGCCACTTCTGCTCCTGCTGGTGGTTGCGGGTAAACAACTGATCTCCGGAATTATGCAAGGAGCCGTGAAAGGCTAATGTCAATGGAATTTCCCCCCGGTTTCATCTGGGGCTCCGCTACTGCGGCTGCCCAAATTGAGGGCGCAGCGCACCTCGATGGCAAAGAAGACTCGATCTGGGACGCGTTTGCTCGTGTTCCCGGCGCCATCGCCAACGGCCACACCCCCGAGGTTGCGGTTGATCACTACCACCGCATGAGCGACGACGTCGCGCTGATGAAGGAACTGGGGCTACAGTCCTACCGTTTCTCCACCAGCTGGGCGCGCGTCAAACCAGGTGACCGCACCGCAAACGCCAAGGGACTCGACTTCTACTCGCGCCTGGTGGACGAGCTTCTCGAGGCAAATATTCTGCCGTGGCTGACGCTGTACCACTGGGATCTTCCCCAAACCCTCGAAGAAGCTGGCGGCTGGGCCACCCGCGACACCGCGTACCGCTTCGCGGACTACGCCTCCCTGGTGCACAGCGCACTCGGTGACCGCGTGACCCACTGGACCACCTTCAACGAGCCGCTGTGCTCCTCCCTCATCGGCTACGCCGCGGGTGAGCACGCTCCGGGCCGCCGCGAACCGGCCGCAGCTTTGGCCGCGGTCCACCACCAGCACCTTGCGCACGGGCTGGCCACTCGCGCACTGCGTGAGTTGGGCGCCGAGAAGATTGGCATCACCCTCAACCTCACCAACGCGGTTCCCAACGACCAGGCCGACCCGGTTGACCTCGAGGCGGCCCGCCGTATCGATGGCTTGTGGAACCGGATGTTCCTCGAACCCCTCCTGCTCTCAAAATATCCCGAAGATGTTTTGG
>DASYMY010000078.1:0-6332 GCA_036008825.1 Glaciihabitans sp. | reverse complement strand
GATGCGCTGGGGGCTGCGCGATGTTGCCATCGGCCTCGGCCTTTTTGTGCTGGTGGTTGTCATCGCCAACGTGGTTGCGGCGTCGGTTCCCGGCCTCGACTTCAACGCCTTCCAGCTGGCCACCTTCGTCGTCGGCTACGGAGCACTGCTCGCCACACTCATCGTCGCCTCACGCCGGCGTGGCCTCGGCACACTCGGCGCAGACTTCGGCTTCCACTTTCGCTGGATCGACCTCGCCATCGGTCTCGGAATCGGCATCGCCGCCAAAATCGCCACCGTCTTTTACGGGGCGTTCGCCGCCCTCGTTACGGGCGAACCCGCGACCTCCAGCAACCTGTCACTCAGCGACGACATCCTCTGGATCACCCTCAACGGTGTGCTCTTCGCCGGCATCATCGCGCCCGTCATCGAGGAACTCTTTTTGCGGGGCCTGCTGCTGCGTGTCATCCGCAATCGTGTTTTGCGTAATTTTTCTGAAGCGGATGCCACACCGTCTGAGGTTCAGCGCGCCAATGTGCGGGCCGCGGTGCTCGCCATCGGGCTGAGCTCACTCGTGTTTATGGTGCTGCACCTGTATCAGTCGAGCGACCCCGCACTGCTGATCACCCTGGCGCTTGGCACGCTGACTTTGGGCATTGTGAACGGCATTGTTGTGGTGGTGACCGGCCGGCTGGGCGCTGCGATTACGGCCCACATCTTCTACAACGGCAGCTCGGTATTGCTCCTCATTGCACTACAGCTCGCCGGTGTGATGTAACAACCGGCGAGCTGTAGTGGTTGCTTAGCGCGAGGCCAAGCGGGAGATTCGGTCGGCGCTTTAGCGGCCCGTTCCGCCGTGCACAACCGCGACGGTGTCACCGTCGAGGTCAAATGCGTGGTGCACCACACGAACGGCGTCGTGGATGGTGTCGGCGCGGGTGACAACGGAGATGCGGATCTCGCTGGTGGAGATCATCTCGATGTTGATTCCCGATTCGAACAGGGCGGTGAACAGTTTGGCGGAGACGCCCGCGTTGGTGCGCATTCCGGCGCCAACGAGGGACAGCTTGCCGATCTGGTCGTCGTACTGCAGAGTTTCGAACCCAATCGCCTCTTTGGAGGCTTCCAGGGCGGCAAGGGTGGAAGCACCGTCCGTTTTGGGGAGGGTGAAGGAGATGTCGGTGCGGCCGGTGGCGGCAGCAGACACGTTCTGCACAATCATGTCGATGTTCGCGCCGGAACCGGCAACGATGGTGAAGATCTGCGCGGCTTTACCGGGGATGTCGGGAACACCCGCAACCGTGATTTTGGCCTGGCTGAGGTCTGCTGCGACTCCGGCGATGAGTGGTTCTTCCACGCTGATTTCTCCGTCCACTGGGTTGACGACCAGGGTTCCCTCGTTGTTGTTGAACGAGGATCGTACATGAAGGGTGACACCGTGCCTGCGGGCATATTCCACGGCGCGGATGTAAAGGACTTTGGCTCCCGCTGCGGCGAGCTCCAGCATTTCCTCGCTGGTGATGCGGTCGATTTTACGGGCCGCGGGCACCTGGCGGGGGTCGGACGTGAATATTCCGTCGACGTCGGTGTAGATCTCGCACACTTCGGCATCAAGCGCTGCTGCCAGGGCGACTGCTGTGGTGTCGGATCCACCGCGGCCGAGGGTGGTGATGTCACCGGTGACCCGGTTGAAGCCTTGGAAACCGGCGACGATCGCGACCGCGCCTTCGTCGAGGGCTTCACGCACGCGCCCAGGGGTGACATCAACAATGCGGGCACTTCCGTGCTGCGCGTCGGTAATCATTCCTGCCTGGCTACCCGTGTAACTGCGGGCGTCCACACCGAGACCCTTGATTGCCATAGCCAGCAGCGCCATGGAGATGCGCTCCCCTGCGGTGAGCAACATGTCGAGCTCGCGGCCGGAGGGCAGCGGCACCACTTCGTGGGCGAGGTCCATCAGTTCGTCGGTGGTGTCGCCCATGGCGGAGACCACCACAACAACGTCGTTTCCGGCTTTGCGGGTCTCAACGATACGTTTGGCGACTCGTTTGATGCTTTCGGCGTCAGCAACGGAAGATCCGCCGTATTTCTGCACGATTAAGCTCACTCGGTACTCCTGGAATTTCTGCGGTTCGAGCGCCAGCACTGGCTCCGAGAGACGATCTTAGTCGCGTCGAACCTGAGGGGATTTGATCACACACCCCGTGCGTCACGCGTCACGGTGCGGAGGTGGTCTAGTGGTCGACGGTTCGGCGGCCTTCAAAGGCGCGGCCGAGTGTGACCTCGTCAGCGTATTCGAGGTCACCGCCAACGGGCAGTCCGGAAGCAAGGCGGGTTACGCGCAAGTTCGGCTGCACCAGCAGACGGGTGAGGTAGGAGGCGGTGGCCTCTCCCTCAAGGTTGGGGTCAGTCGCGATGATGACCTCGGTCACAACCGGGTCAGCAAGTCGCTGCACCAGACTACGGATACGGAGGTCGTCAGGGCCAATCCCGTCGATCGGACTGATCGCGCCGCCGAGCACGTGGTAGAGCCCACGGAACTCGCGGGTGCGCTCGATGGCCACAACATCTTTGGCCTCTTCAACCACACAAATGGTTGCAGCGGAGCGGCGAGGGTCACGGCAAATGCTGCAGGTGGCCTGCTCAGCGACGTTGCCACAGATCTCGCAAAACCGAACCTTCTCGCGAATCTCGAGCAACACCTCGGCGAGCCGGGTGACGTCGTAAGTTTCGGTTTGCAGGATGTGGAACGCAATGCGCTGGGCGGATTTCGGTCCGATACCGGGAAGCCGACCGAGCTCGTCGATCAGTTCCTGAATGATGCCTTCGTACACTTAATTAGTCATTTCTCGGCATAGGGATCACCCGTGGGGCTACGGGTTCTTCTTCGATGAAACTGGCGCCCAAAATTTCGCGCACCACGGATTCGCCGTACCTCTGGGTTTGACCTTCGACGGGAGGCGGTGCTGGTCGGCCAAATGGCGCAACCGGCGGTGCGGTGGGGTCAATTACCAGGTTTGGCTTGGGGGCAGGTGCTGCTGCCGCTCCGGTCGGGGCAATCTTGGTTGCGCCTCCCGGAATGGAGGCAACAGCCCACCCGCCCGGTTCGTAATCCGGTTCGAGGTCAGGCTCAATGGGCTCAACGTAGTCGTCGGGCGGGGGCGCCGCCGAGTCGGGAAGGTCGCTCAACTTGCGGGGCTGTTTCCCGTTCGGGCCCTGCCGAGGCTGCTGGTTAGCAGATCCCTGCGGACGGCCAGCTGGTTGTTGAGGCTGCTGACGCGAGCCTTGCTGCTGGGTCCGCTGTCCCGATGATTGTTGGGCGGATGCCTGCTGCGCTGCCGGGCGCTGCTGAGCCTGCGGCGGCCGCTGTCCCTGTGGTGCTTGCTGACCCTGAGGTGCTTGCTGCCCGGAGCGAGGAGGCTGGGCGGCCGTCGGGCGTTGACCGGCGACCTGCTGCTGCGGCGAGGTGGGCGCAACCGCAGTTGGCTGCACGGCGGTTGACTGCACGGCGGTTGACTGCACTGTCGTTGGCTGCACGGTGGTTGGCGCAGCTGCTGCCGGTGCTGACGAGGCGGGCTCGGAAGGACGAGACGCGGCGACATCGGCCGGAGTATTCGCCGTGGTGGTCTCCACCTTGGCGATGAACTTCACCCTGATACCGAGCACGTCGAGGATTGCCCGGCGCAGGTACTCGCTCACGCCCTCCCCCGCTGACGGCGGTTGACGGAAGTTGGCGACGTCTTTCTCGTTCGGGAACGTCAGCGTCAGCACGTCGTCGCGGAGAGCCCGCGCTTCAGCGGGGAACACCACCATCCATGCGCTGCGCTTTACCTTCTGAACCAGGTCGAGGATCTCGGGCCACGAGTCGCGCACCTGCTGCAGCGTGACCGGGATGACGGTGCTTGCAGCGGCAGCGACGGGCTCGGCCGTCTCCGGCGGGGTAATAGCCTGCGAGGCAGTTTCAACCAGCGCGGCAACGGCATCGGCGCTCGGTGCATCAGAGGTGGATGCGGCGGGGGTTGTCGCGGTCGAGGTGGGCGCGGTGGATGTCTCGGGCGTAGACGCCGGTGCAGCGTTCTGCGCAGATGCAGCGTTCGCCGCGGGTGCAGCGTCCTGTGCAGGTGCAGGGGCAGATGCCGCGGGGGCGGCCGCAGCGGCCCAGGCGTTGGAAGCCGCGGTGATGGCATCCGCTGGGTTGATAGGCGCAGCGGGCTCGATCGTTTCTCCCGCGGGAGCCGAAGTCCCGGGCTGGGCGCGTGAAGCAGTCGCAGGGGCCGACGGCGCAGTGGCCGCAGAAGGTGACGATGCGGACGACGTGGAGGCGGAAGCGGCGGGAGACCCAGCGTCGGCAACAGGGCCAGAGCGCGCGCGGGCAGCAGCACGACTCGGCGCCGACGCGGGCGCAGACAGGCGCGGCGAGAGGGTGGGTTCGGGGCCGTCAACACCAATGCGGCGTTCAAGCCGCTCGACACGGGCGAGGGCACCACGATCGGTTTCGTCGCTGGCGGGAACCAGCACACGAGCGACCATCAGTTCGAGGTGCAACCGCGGGGAGGTTGCTCCGGTCATCTCCGACAGCGCGGCGTTGACCACATCAGCGGCACGGGACAGCTCGGCGGAACCAAAGCGGTGCGACTGGTGCGACATACGCTCCAGCTCGTCCTGTGGGATTCCCCGCAGAACAGCAGCGGCGCCATCACCGGTCGCGGCAACAATGATGAGGTCGCGCAGGCGCTCCAGCAGGTCTTCCACAAAACGACGCGGGTCTTGGCCGGTCTGAATGATGCGGTCAACCGCAGTGAATGCGCCAGCGGCGTCGCGGGCGCCAATAGCGTCAACAACCTCGTCGAGCAGGGCGCCATGGGTGTAACCAAGGAGGGCTACTGCTCGTTCGTACTCGATGTTGGTGCCCTCGGAGCCGGCCATCAGCTGGTCGAGCAGCGACAGGGTGTCGCGCACCGAGCCACCACCAGCGCGTACCACCAGGGGCAGAACGCCGGGCGCGACCGTGATCGACTCTTCGTCACAGAGGTGTTGCACGTATTCGAGCATCTGCGCCGGCGGCACCAACCGGAAAGGGTAGTGGTGCGTGCGAGAGCGGATAGTGCCGATGACCTTCTCAGGTTCGGTCGTCGCAAAGATGAACTTCACGTGCTCCGGCGGCTCTTCAACAATCTTGAGCAGCGCGTTGAAGCCCTGCGGCGTCACCATGTGCGCTTCGTCGAGGATAAAAATTTTGTAGCGGTCGCGGGCCGGAGCAAACACAGCACGCTCACGCAGATCGCGGGCGTCATCAACACCGTTGTGGCTGGCCGCGTCAATCTCAACAACGTCGAGCGACCCGCTGCCCTCTCGGGACAGCTCAACACAACTTGGGCACACCCCACACGGGGTATCGGTTGGACCCTCAGCGCAGTTCAGGCAGCGCGCCAAAATACGGGCGGAGGTGGTCTTGCCACAGCCACGCGGCCCACTAAACAGATAGGCGTGGTTGACCCGATCGGTGCGCAGGGCGGTGCGCAGCGGATCGGTCACTTGAGACTGACCGATCAGTTCGGCAAAAGTCTCCGGACGATACCGGCGATAAAGGGCTGTAACCACCTAGACAGGATAGCCGCGACCGCTGACACCCAGCTGCCGATCCAGCCCCTGCGCGCAGATCGCCGAACCTGCCCCGCTGTGCAGAAGCAGTCGAAACACGCAATATTAACCCATCAAAGGGCGGATGCCCCGGCGCCGCGAGCTGTGGCCCGCAGCGCCGAGGCATCCGCCTTTATTGGTGTGGATTATTTGGCGAGGAAGGCGAGCAGGGCTTCGTTGACTTCGGCGGCGTGCGTCCAGAGCAGACCGTGTGGGGCGCCCTCGATTTCAACAAAGTCGGCTTCGGGCAGCAATTTCGCGAACTCGCGGCCGGTGGAGTCAATGGGCAGAATGTTGTCGCTCGTGCCCTGCAGGATCAGGGTGGGCACGTCAATCTTGGGGATGTCCCCACGGAAATCGGTGAACCAGGTCAGCGGAGCGGCGGCTGAAGCGTAGAAACTGGAGCCAGCCGCGACGTCCCAGCTGTGGCGGAGCACATCTTCGCTCAGGCGGGTTCCAAGGTTTTCTGCGGTGTTGTAGAAGCCCTCATAAAACCCGGTGAAGTAGGCGTAGCGGTCGGTTTTGACCTGGGTAACGATGTCTTCAAAGAAGGCGCGAGGTGCGGCTCCCGTGGGGTTGTCGTCGGTTTTCAGCAGGAACGGCTCCAGCGGCGCGAGGAACGCAGCTTTGGCAACGCGCTTCGATCCGTAAGTGCCGAGGTAGCGACCCACTTCGCCAGTTCCCATTGAGAATCCGGCGAGAACAACGTCGTC
>DASYMY010000077.1:0-4661 GCA_036008825.1 Glaciihabitans sp. | reverse complement strand
AACCCGTCGAACTGGATTTCGCACACCGGACGGTACCCGCGCAACGCGAGACCAATCGCGGTACCGATAATTCCGGACTCCGCGAGCGGGGTGTCAATGACCCGGCTTTTACCAAATTGGGCCTGTAGTCCTTCGGTGATGCGGAAGACACCACCCAAAGGGCCGATGTCCTCGCCCATCATCAAGACTTTGCTGTTGTCTTCCATCGCTTGGCGAAGGCCGGCATTGATGGCTTTCGCCATGGGCAGGTTCTGAATGTCGCTCACGCGGCGCCGCCGTTCTCGTTGAAGGACTCTTCGTATGCCGCGAGCCACGCCTTTTCCTCCGCCATAAGCGGGTGAGGTTCGGAGTACACGTGGTCAAAGATGAGGCCGGTTGGCGGGGTTTCAAGTTCAAGGGTTCTGTGTCGAACGTCGGCCGCGTGGTCTTCGGCTTCCACTCGAACTTCCTCGAAGAACGCGTCACCTTCACCGCGACTCCGAAGATATGCCTCAAAACGCATAATCGGATCGCGTTCGCGCCAGTAGTCCAACTCGGAGTCAAGTCGGTACTTAGTGGGGTCGTCACTGGAGGTGTGTGCACCAATCCGGTAAGTGAGCGCCTCAATAAAGCGAGGACCAGCACCTCCCCGGGCATCGTCCAGGTTTTTGGCAGTCACGGCGTAGCTTGCGAGCACGTCGTTGCCATCGATCTGCACCCCGGGAATACCAAAGCCGGAGGGGCGAAGGTAGAGCGGAGTACGCGACTGGGTCGTTACAGGTACGGAGATTGCCCAGTGGTTGTTCTGCAGGAAGAACACTTGAGGGGTTTGGAAACTGGCGGCGAAGACCATGGATTCGCTGACGTCGCCTTGGCTTGAAGCGCCGTCACCAAAGTAAACAATCACTGCTTCGTCGCTATCCGGGTTTCCGGTCGCAAATTTGCCATCGAGGGCAATTCCCATGGCATATCCGGTGGCGTGCAGGGTGTGAGCGCCGATAACCAGGGTGTAGAGATGGAAGTTGTTGTGCTCGGCCGGGTTCCAACCACCGTGGGTCGTTCCGCGGAGCATTCGAACGATGTCAATAACGTCAACACCGCGTATGCGTGCGATGGAATGTTCGCGATAGGCGGGGAAGATGTGGTCCTGGCTCTTGGCGGCGAAACCCGATCCGACCTGAGCGCCTTCCTGACCCATGCTGGGTACCCATAACCCCATTTGCCCCTGGCGCTGCAGGTTGGCTGCTTCGGTGTCGAAGCGGCGGATCACCACCATGTGCCGGTGGAAGTCTTGCAACTGTTCGTCGCTGAGCTTGTTGATGTAGGGCAGGTACTCGTCTGTTTTGTCGCTGGTGACAAGCGAGCCTTCGGGGGAGAGAAGCTGGATTGTCGCCTCGGTATAAACCATGAGAACTAATCTAACGCGGTCGGTCGGGGCGCCGTTCGGAGGTTACCCATAACCTCGGCAGCCGATCTTAGGAGCTTGTCGACAGCGGAAGGCTCTCCAATGCTGATCCGTATGCCGTCTCCCAGGGCTCGGACGACGATGGAATTGTGGGCAAAAATCTCTGCCGCTTCATCCGTGTAGTCCCCGGTGGGCAGCCAAACGAAGTTGCCCTGAGGCTTCGGCACTTCCCAGCCTTGGTCGATGAGTGCTTGCCAAACCTGGTCGCGAAGGAACGCGATTCGAGCGACTCGTTCAAGTAGTTCCGCCTCGTGGTCGAGGGACACGATGGCCGCTTGCTGTGACTGCGCGATGACCGAAAGCGGAATTGCCGCCGCCCGCGCCGCGTCCATTAGATATTCCGCACCAATGGCGTATCCGATGCGCAACCCGGCGAGACCGTAGGCCTTCGAGAATGTGCGCAACACCACCAGGTTGGGGTAGTCACCGAGGAGAGGAATGCCGCGAACGGCCGTCTCGTCTGTAACAAACTCGATGTACGCCTCGTCGAGGAGAACCAGCACGGTTGGAGGGACCAGCGCCATAAAGGTGTGGAATTCATCCGCGGTGACAATTGCGCCGGTCGGGTTATTAGGGCTGCACACCAGGATCACGCGGGTGCGGTCGGTTATCGCCGCTGCCATTGCGGGCAAGTCGTGCCGGTGATCGCTCGTGTTGGGAACCGTGACGCTGGTGGCGCCAGAAACGGTGACCAGAGAGGGGTAGGCCTCGAAGCTTCTCCAGCTGTACAACACCTCGTCGCCAACACTTGCGGCGGCGCTAATGAACTGGGACAACAGAGCGACAGATCCGGCGCCGACCTGGATCTGCTGCGGTGTGACGTCGTAACGCTCGGCCAGTCGCCCGCGTAGCACGGCCGCAGTGGCGTCTGGATACCGGTTTACGGTGGCATCCATAATGGCCTCAAGCACGGCGGGAAGCGGTTCGAAGGGGTTTTCGTTCGAGGACAGCTTGAACGCGTCGGCCGCCGCAGGTTTGCCCTGGCGGTACGGTTTCATGGCTTCAATCTCAGCGCGGAGGCGCACACGGGGGGAGGTCACAACAGCCAGCCTAATTGCGACAGTATGAGCGCCGGTGCATAGTGGTCGCATGACAAGATTCCTCGTGCGCCTGCTGATCAACGCAGTAGCCCTCTGGCTCACCACGCTGATTGTGGCAGGAGGCGTTCGGGTTGTCCCCTTTGCGCCGGGCGAAACCCTCCAAGTTGTGTTGACCTACCTGCTCGTCGCATTCGTGTTTGGCCTTGTGAATGGCTTGATCGGCAATTTCATTCGGATTGTCGCATTTCCGCTGTACATTCTGACGCTCGGGCTAATTTCCCTCGTGGTGAATGGGCTGCTGTTGATGCTGGTCGCCTGGTTCACCAGCCTGTTTGGATTTGGCCTGCAGGTTGATGGTTTCTGGTGGGGCGTTTTGGGTGCCCTTGTTCTCGGCTTGTTGAGCTGGTTGATCGGCATAATCCTGCGCCCCGTTATCGGCCGCTAGTCGGCTTCGCCCCTCGGCGCCGGAGCTTCACCCCGTGCGTTTGGCAACGTAACTAGCGCTGACTCCCACTGCCGCGGTGGTCCCGAAGCTGTTAAGCGCGCTGAGAGAGTCGCGAAGCGCTGAGCTGGTTGCTTCATCGATGAGGGCAGCACTGAGGTCATACTGATCGATCTGATGGGCCGGTAGGGCAAAACCCGGCGGGATATCCGTCCCACCAAACGCTTCGCGCTCCACCACAAGCGCGTGCGGATTAATGTCATAGCCGCCGAGGGCTGGAACAAGATCGTCGGTGTGCCGAATCGTGAGAATAGGGACGCTGGCGGGAACATCCACCTGCCCGGCCGGAGCACCTACCGTCACCAGGCCCTGAACGTTGTATTGCTCGGAAGCGGCCAGCAGCGACGCCACCATGCCGCCTTGGGAGTACCCGGTAAAGACAATGGGGGAGTGCTGCGTGATTCCGGCATCCGCCATTGCCTGCCGAACCGCGTCGGCTGATCCGGCGGGCAGGCCGGCAATTCCACTCAAATTACTGGTCATGTCAAAGGGCTGAGTTCCCGCCGTGATGCCAAAATCGACGGTGCCCGCCAGGTAGACCTCAAACCGGTCAACCTCCCCCGGTTGGGAGTACTTTTCGATACGAATCTGCTCGCCCTGGCTGCCCTGACCGGGTCGAGGTATTCTCGCCACCCGATCGGCAAGGCTGCTGGGTGCGACAGTGGCCGCCGTTCCCGTCAGGGTCGCCGTGACCGGGGTTTCGCGCAACAGTCCTCCTCTGCGCCCCACCAGGGTGACCACAGCGGCCGCGGTACTCAGGCCCGTCAGTCCGAGCCCTTCGTCACCGAGCATGGCGACAAGTTCGGCGGGCAGGCGCAACAGGCCACCCAGAAAGTCGTCGCTACTACTGACCGCCGCTCGCACAAGCGCCACCGTTGTGGGGTTGGTCAGAACTTCATTGTTTTCGCGTATCCAGGCACCCAACCCCCGCAAACCGAGGTCAGGCCCGTATCCGGTGACCAAGCCCGCAACGACCGTCCCTCCCGCCACTGCACCCAGTGAAGGCAATGCGGTGATTGCGATGAGGGGTGCCAGAAACCCCAAACCGTGGCCCATCCGCGCCGACAGCTGCTGCGCCATTGCTGCGGTGAAGTCTTCGTTGCGTCCGTACCTCTCCAACGCCAGCCGGAGACCCGTCGCCATTACCCAGGCCTCGAACTGAGCGCGGGTGAGTACGGCGATCGCGGTAGTGATGTCGTTCTCTGCAGCCACAGCGCTTAGAGGCGCGTCGAGGGCACGCAGACGAGGCATAGTGACACGGGTGCCTGCTGCGACTACCGAGCCGCGAAGACCGTCCAACTCGCCCACCAAGCGAATCAGTGCCTCCGACTGGGCAAGCAGGCTGTCGCTGGCAACCACCACGCTGCCTCCGCCGGAGATGATCAGGTCATCGGACACGGCCAGCCAATGATTGCAGCGCCATCGATGTATTGACCTGACCCGCGTTGAGGGCCGTGAGCGCCTCGGCGAGACTGCGGCGGAGGTTCTCGGCGGCAAGGTCATGTGCCCACCGAGCCGGCCCTCGCCAACTTGCCCAATCCACCTCTGCAACCGTTGATCGCGCCTGAAGACGATGCACTGCGTTCGTCAGCTCCCGGTGTTGCTGAACTAGAGCGACGCGGAGATCGTCTAGTTGTGCCGGACTTGCCATGGTGACCTCCCGTTGTCTTTGGTT
>DASYMY010000076.1:0-6832 GCA_036008825.1 Glaciihabitans sp. | reverse complement strand
GCAAACGCGGTCTCGGCGATGTAGGCCGGATCGCCGACAGCGTCGTATACCCAACGCGGACCCAGGACCGAGTGGTCCATTGTTCCGATCAACCACCGCTCACCACCGAGCAACGGGGCCCCGCGGTAGGTCAACGGAATTTGCATCACCGCATCCGTGCCAGCCCGCACAAGGAGAGTTTCAATGCCCACCTCACCGTCGCGGTCGTCGAAGCGGAACGAGCCAACCACAGTCAACTCGGCGGTGCGATCACCCACAAACCACGACTGGGCCGGGGCCCACCCTGAGGTCAGCTCAAGCTTGGTTGGGGTCACGGTTGCTGGATGAAGAATAGCCATACCGTCGACGCTAGCTCAGTCCCCCGCAACAACAACGTTCTGATCGAGCATTCCCCGCCAGATGGTCTCATCCGCGTTGATGGTTTCGGTCGGGCAGTTCAACACCGAATACATCGCTCCATCGATCTGCGACATGGCGCGCACCACAAACATGCTGCTGTATTCCTCGCCGGTGTCAGCGCGCACGTAGTCGGCACGGAAACCCGCAAACTCCACGTCTCCTTCGACGATGCCTATGCTCCCATACGGCACAGCGAGACCCGGAGTGTTGGTGATCTCCGCGTCGGTGAACTGCGTGACAAACCCCTGCTGCAGGTTCTGCACCACACCTTCAGTGTCGGCCCGGTCGCTGGTGGCATCCGCAATATCTGAAGTGAGGCGATTTTGAATTGTCGTAAAAGTGCAGCTCAGCTCGGTATTGGTCTGCACGCTGACTCCCTCTTGATCGATGGTGGTGATCTCCCACCCGTCAACAGAGGGCAACTGCCAGATTGCGGGCTGTGCCTGCCCGATCACAAAAAGATCGTCGAGGGACACGTTGCCGGTGCTCTGCTCGGACGACGTTGCGCCGTCGTCGGCGGGGCTCGGCGTTGCGGAGGAGCTCGGCGTTGCGGAGGGCTTTGAGGAGGCAGAAGACGGGGTCGGAGTAGCGGATGCCACAGCGCTCGGCTCATTGCTCGCACCCTCGTTGGAGGAGTCGGAGTTGGAATCGGAGTTCAACCCGGTCACCACGGCAATGATGGCGACAATAAGCAGCACCGCGACGACGGCAGCGAGGATCCAGCCCCACAGCGGCAGCTTGCGCTTCGGCGGCACCGGCGCTGCGGTGGTATCAGACGTGGTGTGATCGGTCATAGGTGTAGCCCTCCCCTAGCGCGCCCCCACCCCCGGGGTGCCCACGTTGCAGTATGCATACGCGGAGCAATAGACGCTCGACCCTAATTTCGAGTCATGCTCGGATGATACCCCCAAATGGGTGGTGGGCTATTCCGCGCTGACTCAGCCCGGAAGCACCGGCGCCGGCGGCGCCTCGACTATCGGGGCAGGTGCTTCTGGTGCTGGCACGGCGGGCGGTTGTGGCTGCGGCACGGCAACCAGGTTGGCTGCCGGTGCCGGGAAGACCGATCCGCGGTAGGCCGCTGTGGCGTCCATCGCGGCAGCAATGGGCCGGAAAATATCGTGGCGGATGACCCCACCCTGGTTGCCCAGCGTGTTGCTGTACGAGCGCATCGGGTATTCACCAACAATGTTGCCGACCCACACAGCGGTGGCGACGCGGGTCGATGCGCCAACAATCCAGGTCTGGTTTGAGCTGTCCGTTGTTCCCGTCTTACCGATGTACTGAACACCGCTGTTGGGGTTGGAGCGGGTACCGGTTCCGCCGCTGACCATCACGCTGGCCATGGCGAATGCTGCCGTGTTGGCCACATCGGGGGTGAGCCGGGCGGAGCAGTCTTGTGGCTGTCCGGCAACTTCCACTCCATCGGGCCCAACAATTCGATCGACCGCGACGGCGGTGCAGTACACACCCTGGTTGGCGATCGCGGCGTACGCGGTTGCCATGGTCAGCGGGGCGATTTCGTTGGTTCCCAGCACCGAGGCGGGGGTGGAACCCAGCACACCTCCGTCGGCGCGGTGCACCCCGATGGACTCTGCGGTCTCTTTAATGCTGCAGAGGTCAAGCTGCAGCGCCATCGACATAAACGCTCCGTTGACGGAGCGCTGGGTGGCCGTCGCCACGGTCATCGGGCCACCAAAACCGTCGTCGTTGCCAAATTGGTACGGCACACCAATGACCTGCGACGGGTCACAGGTGTTGGTGAACTGGTTCTGCGGAACCGTGCGCGGCGAGCCGTCGACAACGTCGCTGATGGTGTGACCGTTCTCCAGCCAGTTCAGCAGGGTAAACACCTTGTAGGTTGACCCGGGCTGGAACCCGCTGGATCCGCCGTACGCGCGGTCGGTGTTGTAGTTGACCGCAGTGGTTGTGGGGTCGGCGTCGCCGGTGTTGTCGTAAGTTTTGTTCTGCGCCATGGTCAAAATTCGGCCGGTGCCCACTTCAACCGATACAGCGGCAGCGCCGAGCTGCAGCCGGGTGGTGTTGTTAGGGGCGTTTGACCAGACTGCATTTTGTGCGGTGACCTGAAGGCCCATGTCGAGCGTGGTGTAAACGTCGTACCCGCCACGCTTCCAGTTGGCCGCGCGCTCCGTGGCATCCGCTCCCAAAGAAGTGAGCTCCGGAATGAGGTTGGTGATGTAGTCACAGAAGTAGCGGGTGTAGTCGTTCGCGACAAGGCAGCCGTTTGATGCGGCAGTGAGGGTAACCGTTGTTTCGTTGGTGACCGCCGCGAGCGCTTCGGCATGCTGCTCGGGGGTGAGCTTTCCGTCGGAGAGCATGGCATTCAAAATCACGTTGCGGCGCTCGGTGTTGCGCTCCCAGTTCTCGGCAACGTCGAGGCGCAGGGCGGTCGGCGATTGCACAATCGCGACCAGGGAGGCGGCTTGGGCTGCCGAGAGGTTGAGCGCTGAGGTGTTGTAGTACCGCTGAGCCGCAGCCTCAATGCCGTATGTGGTGCCGCCAAAGTGAGCGATGTTGAGGTAGGCGAGCAGGATGTCTTCTTTGGAGTACTGCTTCTCCAAGGAGATGGCGAGCTTAATCTCTTCGAGCTTGCGCGCGAAGGTGGTGTCGATGGCGGCCTCGTAGGCGGCTTGTTGCTCAGCCTGGGTCGGCAGCTCCAGTGCGGCCTGCACAAAAGTGTTCTTGACGTATTGCTGGGTAATGGTGGAGGCGCCTTCTTCGATGCCACCCTCAACAATGTTGGTGACAGCGGCGCGGGCGATTCCGGTGGGGTCCACCCCGCCGTGGGCCCAGAAGCGGCGGTCTTCTCCACTGACGGCAGCGTCTTTCACAAAGTCCGACACTTCCTCCCAGGCAACCTCTTCACGGTTCTGGTCGAACATGGTCGCAATCTGCACCGGTTCACCGTTGGAGGTGGCGAAGATACGGTTCTGCTGGGGCTGCTGGGTGATGTCGATGGTCTCGGGAAGACTGTCGAACACTCCGACCGTGCTGCTCACGGTGCGATCGGCCACAACGATGGCCGGAGTGACTAGCGCCGCGACCAACACACCGGCGACAACGCTGACGGTGATGCCCCCGATGAGACCAAGCAGAGCGCTTCCGAGCGAGGGAGTGGTGCGGTCCATTGTGACTACTTCCTGAGTGGTGACCGTTCTGTTGCATTGAGCTGGGCACTTGCCCCTACCCGCTCATGAACGACCGCCGCTGCGTGCTGTGCTACGGCGTCCGCGTGGGCATGCCGTTCGGTGGTTGTGTACTCGATCCCCTGCCGGGAGGCTGCCCGCGTCAGGATGACGTCGGCAACCACCGGATTTCGTGGCAGCAGAGGACCGTTAAGATTTGTGCCGAGCACGCTGCCGCTCACAGCACCTTCGGTGCCACTCGCAGTGCGATTGCCCACACCCACGAGCACCTGTGCCCAGGATGTTGTTGGCGATTCTAAGTCAACAACCTGACCGGAATTCTGATAGCCGTAGACCAGCACTTTTCCTGCCCTACCGATCAGGTACTCGCTGATTCTCGTCTCGGCGGGCGCGCTACTGCCGCCCAGCAGACCAAGCCCCGCCACCGCCGATGTTGCCCCAGGGAAGTAAATTTCGTCGAGAAGAAGGTGAAATCCACCGGCGACTCCGAGAATCGATACCTCCTCAGCCGCCCAGCGCTTGAGGAGGGGAGCCGCGGCGACAAGATCACCGCGGACCGCTTGTTGTGCCGCAACCGTGCCGCCGCCAATATGCACGATGTCGGGTTCTGTTGTGAACCAGTCTGACCCGACCGTTGCCCTAATCACCCGAGAGGTGATCCCGGCCCACTGCAGCCGTCGGGTGAGCGCAAGCACGTTGCCGCCATCTCCGTTGACGTTGAGCAGGCTCGGATACATGTCGAGGATCGTGATGACGCTCATTTGCGGTCGGCCCGATCCAGTTGGAGGTAGCGACGCAGCTGACGCATTGCCTCTGGTGTGTAAATGATGGTGCTGTGAGCGGTGGGAGGGCTCGGATCCTTCACAAAGTCGCGGGTAGCAACACGAATATCGGGCTCGACCGCGCCAAAGGCCACCTCGTCGTATTCGAAACGCAGAGCGGTGTCCCATGCGGCCCAGCCCGAAACCATGGCGACGTCGGGCAGACCAGACCAATCAACAAGCCACAGCTGCGACGTGTCGTAGATGTCTTTTCCTACCGCAACCATGACCTTGTCGGCGCTGTCATCAAGAAGGTCAAGGTTGAGCTGCATACTCGCGGGGCTTTTAGTGAAGATGAGGTCAACAGTGTGACCCCCGATCGTCACCCGATCGGTGCGCCCAGCGACCCCAGTCATCGCCAGAAATGCGTCCCGGGTGGTGTCGAGGCTAAATCGACCGCCAAGAAGCGCCCGAGCTCCCTCAATGGCCGCTGCCGCGTCGGAAGCGATGTGCGCGCCCGCACTCGGCAAGCTCACCGGCACCTCCACACCGTCCACCCGGATTACCGCCTCCGTGCCCTCGACGGACACCACCTGACTATGAACAGGTGCGGCGTCCGCGGCAGGCAGATCGCCATACCGCGGGGCAGAGCCGATCCGGTCAGCTGCATCCGCCCCCTCAGCTGCCGATGCGTATCGGCGCACCCGTTGCCGCCCCGGACCCTGCTCTACGGCAGCACCAATAGCCGCCAGGTGCGGGTCATCCGCATTAACAACAACGGTGTGGAAGGTTGAGCTGGCGGTGCGTTTGAGATAACTGGCGACTCGTTCCGGTTCATGCCAGCGGTGCAATTGGTCAATCATGACGTTGAGCAGAATCGAGACACGGGCCGGCACCTGCTCGGTGATGATGGCAGAGTACCCTTCGTCGATTTCGAGCACGGCCACGTCCGCTGGCAATCGGTTGCGCCAGGTCAGTTGGGGCAGCAACTCCGACATCAACCCCTTCGGGATATTGGCGGTGCGGTAGTTGGTGAACACACTGAGACCGTGCTGGCGGAGGATCGCCGCGACCATGTGGGTCGTCGTCGATTTTCCGCTCGACCCGGTGACCACAACGATCCCTTCACGGGGCTGTTGGATAACACGGGCAAGCAGCCCAGGCGAGAGCACATTGGCTACCGTTCCCGGTAGTGCCGTGCCGCCGCCGGGACGAACCACACGGAGGGCAAGCCCAACGGCGCGGCCGGCGATGACGGCGACGGTATCTCGCAGCACATCCGGAAAACGCGGAGACGGGCGACTTTGAGCCCTTGCGTGTAGGGGATCGGCAACGTTCCTTTTCTGCATACCACCGACGTTACGACGACCAATAGCCCCAGTGGGAGGGCCTAGCTTTACACCCTTTTCAGTGCATTGGCAGGTAAGGCCCTTCGGTTACTCAGTACTAATCGGACTGTGCGGATGCCTCCGGCGCGGATGCCTCCGGCGCGGGTGCCACGACGTCGGTGGCCGCCCAGCTGGCGAGCAACCGCAACCGTTCGGCGGAAGGGGAGCCTGGTTCGGCCGTGTAGATCAACAGCACGGACCCCGGGTCAGCGGTGAGGGCGAGTTCCTCGTAGACGAGAGTCAGTTCGCCGACCACCGGATGGTTAAACCGCTTTGTGCCGCTCCCGTGGGTTCGCACATCATGCGCTCCCCACAATTTGCGGAAAATGTCGCTGCGAGTCGAGAGCTCCCCCACCAGATCCTGCATCTCTTTATCGTGCGGGTCACGCCCTGCCTCGGCGCGCATGATCGCCACACACATTTCTGCGAAGCGATCCCAGTCGGGGTAAAAGTGGTGAGCAGCTGGGTCGAGGAATTGGAACCGTGCAAGGTTGGGGGTCCGGCCCCCATCCCCCATCACGGGCGAGTAGAAGGCACGACCGAGCGCGTTGGTAGCGACGATGTCTTGATGCTGGTTGCGCACCACCGCAATGCCTTCGGTGATGGCGCCCAGAGCCCACTCCAGGCTGGGCCGGCTCGCAGCGCTTTTGGGTACTCGCCGGCGCACGCGCCCCGACAGTGGGATACCGTCTGCGGCTCGCGCGAGATCAAACAAGTGTTCTCGTTCGGTGTCATCTAATTGCAGCGCACGCGAGAGGGCTTCAAGGACCGACGACGACGCACCCGCGATCGCACCTCGTTCCAGTTTGGCGTAGTACTCAACGCTGACTCCGGCGAGCAGTGCCACTTCCGCGCGACGCAAGCCTTTCACCCGGCGGTTCCCACCGGCCGAGATGCCCGCCAGTTCCGGGGTGACCTTTGCACGGCGGGACATCAGAAACTCCCGTACTTCAGCTCGATTGTCCATAGCCACGAGGGTACGTCGCACCATTGCCGGGTGGGGCGCCCTGTTAGTACACCTCACAGCAGTGACTCCCTCACGTTGGAGTTGCCGCGTTGACTGATGGTCGAATCACACGATCTAAAGGAGTCTCCACATGCGTGGTGTCATCATGTACGC
>DASYMY010000075.1:0-3547 GCA_036008825.1 Glaciihabitans sp. | reverse complement strand
AGGGAGAGGTAAACGTCGTCACGCAACAAAGTGCGGGCGTTTACACTGACATTCTCGGGAACCGGCATGCAATATATTGCACATGATAAAGACACAATGTCAAATTGCGCACGACTTCTTGTGACACACATTCGACAGCGGATGCCTCAACGCTCGGGCATCCCTCGTGCGCAAGCAGCCCCGTGTGCCCGTAAAACGCGCCCGCGGCTCAGAAATTGATGAGTTAGGCGGACTTCTCTTCGCGCAGGGCGCTGCGCGGCACGATTGTCGGCGCGGCGTTGTCTAATACGGTCTGCTTGGTGACAATAACCCGAGCGACGTCATCCGTTGATGGCACGTCGAACATGATCGGGCCGAGAACTTCTTCCATGATGGCGCGCAAGCCGCGTGCACCGGTTTTTCTCAACACGGCGAGGTCGGCGATGGCCTCCAGCGCGTCAAGGTCGAAGTCCAGCTCAACACCATCGAGTTCAAACATCCGCTGGTACTGACGAATCAGAGCGTTTTTGGGAACGGTCAAAATTTCCATCAACGCGACCTGGTCAAGGGGTGTGACCGTGGTCACAACGGGAAGACGACCGATAAATTCGGGAATCAGCCCGAATTTGTGAAGGTCTTCCGGGAGAACTTCGCCAAAGAGGTTAACGTCGTCACCTTTGCTGTGAAGCGGTGCGCCGAAGCCGATGCCCTTTTTGCCTGCACGCTGGGAAATGATTTCTTCTAGGCCGGCGAACGCGCCAGCAACGATGAAGAGCACGTTAGTGGTGTCGACTTGAATAAATTCTTGGTGGGGATGTTTGCGTCCACCCTGAGGCGGGACCGAGGCGACGGTACCCTCAAGGATTTTCAGGAGAGCCTGCTGAACACCTTCGCCCGAGACATCGCGGGTGATCGACGGGTTCTCGGCCTTGCGCGCGATCTTGTCAATTTCGTCAATGTAAATGATGCCGGTCTCTGCACGCTTGACGTCGTAGTCGGCGGCCTGGATCAGCTTGAGCAGAATATTTTCGACGTCTTCTCCGACGTACCCGGCTTCGGTGAGCGCGGTGGCGTCAGCGACAGCGAATGGCACGTTGAGTCGTTTGGCGAGGGTTTGTGCGAGATACGTTTTACCGCAACCGGTTGGGCCAATCAGCAGAATATTGGACTTCGCAATTTCGACATCGTCAATGATGGTCTCAGCGGGGCCGATGGTGCTGCGTGCACGGATGCGCTTGTAGTGGTTGTAGACGGCAACGGACAGGGCACGCTTGGCTGCGTCTTGACCGATCACATATTCCTCAAGGAACGCGTAAATCTCGCGCGGCTTGGGCAAGTCGAACTCGCTCGATACCTCTTCGCCAGCCTCAGCTAGACGCTCTTCGATGATCTCGTTGCACAGCTCAACACATTCGTCACAGATGTACACGCCGGGACCGGCGATGAGCTGTTGAACCTGTTTCTGGCTCTTTCCGCAGAAAGAACATTTGAGCAGATCGGCGCTTTCCCCGATGCGGGCCACGGTCGCTCTCCCTACCTCATACGTGCTACTTACTAAAGGAGCCTAACCGGTGCAGGCGACAGCCGTGGGCACCTGTGCGGAATGTGACAAAGGTGGGTCGTTTTTCTTTGCCCTAGAAGCAAACCGTCGCACCCTGGGTAACGAACAATAATCACTGTGGGACGATAGTTAGGTGAATAAGGGTGGTGTTGTGAAGCTCTCGAGAGGGATACGGGTTCTTCGAGGCACCCTCGGCGCAGCTTTCGCCCTCTTTGTCGCCGCGCTCTCGCACGTCGCCGGTGGTGGCGCGTTACCCTCCCCCGCCGCGCTTGCCCTGGCTTTTGCCTTAGCCTCTCTCCTCTGTATTGCGTTGAGCGGGCGCGCCCTTTCGCTGTGGCGCACCGCAGCGTCGGTAGGGGCTAGTCAAGCCTTATTCCACGGCTTATTTTCCGGTCTCACGGGCGGGGTGAGTGTTTTACCGGGATCGTCGGCTGGTCACGCAGGGCACTCGAGCACCACGTCAGTTCTGGTGGATTCGGCAGCTCACACCGCGAGCACCCATTCGCCGGCCATGTGGTTGGCTCACGCTGTCGCGGCGATTATTACCATCATCGCGCTGCGTTACGCCGACACCGCGCTCCACACTGTGCGCGAAGCCGCGCACTTAGTTTTCGGGATTACCGCAAGTCTTTTGGTGCCGGTTCACGTCTGCCAGGACGCCCCGCGGGTGCGCATTGGGTCGACCAAGGCTGTGCGCCCCAAGGATCTCAGTGTTCTCTTTTCCGCTCTGCGCCATCGCGGCCCGCCGGCCTTCGCCGCCTGAGCCTGTCTTCTGCCAGGCCGGGCCTACTCGTTTCTCGGCACCGTCGCATCTCTTGCGAAACAGTTCCGTGCTGTTGTGCCATCTCCGCATCCTGCGGACCGCAGGTTCCGCCTGCATCTATCTCTTGCGCCGCAATTTGCGGCCCACACTCCAAGGACACACCATGAAGACCACCACCATCACCAAATCCGCCATTGCCCTCACAGCAGGGGCGCTCCTCGCCGTTGGCCTCCCGCTTGCGGCAAACGCCCACGTGACCATTAACCCGAATGCGGCCGAGGCTGGCGGGTACACCGTTATTACAGTCAAAGTTCCGAACGAATCTGCTACCGCGGCCACTAATAAGGTTGAGCTGTCCCTCCCAACGGACACTCCATTTACGAGCGTGCGCTACGTCCCCGTTGCCGGATGGACGGGAGAGCTGATTACTGAGACCCTGCCCGAGCCGGTGACCGTCGGTGACACGGAGATCACTGAGGCCATCACCAAGGTGGTCTGGACTGCCGATGCCGGAGCAGAAATCGCCGATGGTCAGTTGCAACAGTTTGACGTGTCGGTTGGGCCAGTACCGGATGTGGGATCACTTGTTCTTGGTGCCGACCAGTTCTACACCGACGGTTCCGTTGTCAGCTGGAGCGACGAGGCCGCCGACGCGCAGTACCCCGCTCCCGTGCTGTACGTAAACGACTCCCCCGAGTCTAACCACCATGCAGCCGGTGGGCACGACGATGAGGCGGACTCCGAGGACACCGCAACGGCGAACGCGACAGACAGCAGCAGTGCTGCAGCCAGCGACGACACACTAGCGCGTGGTCTAGGTCTCGGTGGTTTGATTCTTGGCGCAATTGCCGTGGTTCTAGCCATCACGGGTCGTCGCAAGAGCACCAACTAGAACGATGATTGCTGCGAAGTTTCTTAGTCCCCGTCGATTTGTCGCCCTGGCGGCGGCATCTGTTGTGATCAGCGCGGGGTGTGTTCTCGGGTTCGCCGCCCCGGCAAGTGCTCACAATTACCTGGTGTCGTCGACCCCTGCCGAGGGACAGACCCTCACCGAGTTGCCCGACGTTTTCGAAATCACCACCAACGAAGCTCTGTTGGCGACCGCGGGGACGGGTGGCTTTGGTCTCGTAATAATGGACGAGAGCGGCCGGTTTTACGGAGACGGATGCGTTGATATTTCCGGCGCAACGATGTCTACCGCCGCGAGCCTCGGCGAGGCTGGTGAATACACTGCAATCTGGAAA
>DASYMY010000074.1:0-6393 GCA_036008825.1 Glaciihabitans sp. | reverse complement strand
CGATCAGCCGCTCGATTTCTTGCCGCTTTGGGGCTGAAATTCCGGGTTTGCCATTGAGTACCCGGGAAACGGTCGGAATGGAGACGCCAGCTGCTTCAGCGATCTGGGCGAGCGTCGCACCGGTTTCGTGCATCGACGTTCCTTCTTTCGTTCCGGGCCGATTTGGGAATTCTTGTTGACTCCCGAACAGCAACCAGTTTACACTCCCTATTACGCAAATTACGCAACAGTTGCGCAGTAAGTTTCCCGCAAATTAGGCCAGCATCGCTGGTGTTGTTGCACGCAAGAAAGTGTTTTGTTTCTACTGGCCACCCGCAGAGACGCGGGAATAAGAGGAGAAAGACAATGTCAATGAAGACATCTAGATGGCGCCGGGGCAGCGCAATCGCGCTTGCCGGAGTCACGGCTATTTCACTTGCCGCCTGTTCGGGTGGAGGAGAACCCAGCGACCCGGGCTCAGCAAGCGAAGGGTCTATCACCTGGTGGGGGTGGACTCCCGATAAACCACTGGCTGACAAGCTAATCGCCTCATTCAACGAGGAGTACCCAGACATTGAGGTGGAGTTCATCTCGAAGCCAATCGACAGCTACGACTCGGTACTTGGACCGGCCATCACTTCGGCTGATGGGCCCGATGTATTCAACGTTGCTCCTGGTTCGGCAAATGGGGGTGTTCAAACCTTCCAAGCTGGCGCGATTGACCTTGGCCCCGCCGTCGAGGAGGCGTTGGGCTCCGACTGGAAAGACAAGCTCGCAACATCCGGTGTAGAAGGACTCGCCGTCGACGACAAGATTGTGGGCCTCTCTGCCGGGTCCGTGTATTCGGGAAGCATCTGGGTGAACCAGGACATGCTCACCGAGTACGGCGTGTCAGCGCCCACCACCTACGAGGAGTGGGTAGCAGCGTGCGAGACGCTGGAGGCTGCCGGACAGGGATGCTTCGTTCAAGGTGCCGGCCAATGGGCTTTCGACATGGACACCTTCGAGGCCATTATGCAAAACATCCAACCCGGTGCCTATGCAGAGGCATCCCTTGGGGAGATGGACTACACCGATCCCGCTTTTGTGGAGGGTATGGAGATCTGGAAGAGCCTCTTCGATGACGGCATTATGCAGGAGGGCGCTATTGGCCTTCAGCAGTACCCCGATGCGAACAACGCATTTATGTCTGAGAAGTACGCCATGATCATGATGGGTAGCTGGTACACCCAGTACACGGTGCGGGACTCGATGATCGCGGCGATGGAAGCCGCCGGTGTGGCCGACCCCGACCCGTTCACCATGATTCCCATCCAATTCCCGGATGTCGCTGGGACCGGCAATGTGGGCGAAATGTTCGGCGATGCTGACTACGGCCTCGCCGTCAGCGCCAAGTCCGATCAGCAAGCGGCGGCCACGACTTTCGCGCTCTGGCTGACTACGTCCGAAGCTGGTCAAAAGGCCGTTGCTAACACGCTCAACGATATCCCCTCACTGACCGGTATTCAGCCGGAATGGGATGGCATTGATCTGGTCAACCCTGACGCTCAACTCGAGGCGCTGAAGGAGTACACCGACATTGCCGGAAGTGCGACCGAACCGCGTTTCGCCACGGTCAGTGCGGATCTCAACACCGCCTTCCGCGATGCCCTTATCGGCGTAGCAACGGGTGACAAAACGCCGGAGCAGGCTTTGGAAGGCCTGCAGAGCGTCTCTGACGCGCAGAAGTAGCACCGACTATTCATCCCGCGGGCGGTCAGCGGCCGCCCGCGGGGTACTTCAAGCAATGGAGCTGACATGAGCACGGCGACTGTGGAACCACGAGCCGGAACACCCGCCCCCGGGGCCGCGAAACACACGGCCCCGCCCCGCCGACCACGACGAAAAATCTTCCTCGGAGCGGGCATGATCTGGATCCTGCCCGCTCTAGTGCTGGTGATCGGCATGATCTACTTCGCAATTGGCTACACCGGTTACGTCTCAACCCGTGAATGGAACGGCTTCATTCTCAGCCCGTCCGAACCAGTCGGTGCTGCGAACTTCACCGAGATGTTCCAAGACTCCATCTTTTGGCGAGCCATCGGGCACACAGGAATCTTCTTCGCCGTCACGTTTGTCGTACAAACGGCAATTGGCTTCACGTTTGCCGCGCTGATGCACTCGAAAATACATCTCGCCCCTGTCTACAAAGTCATCATCTTTGTGCCAACCGTGCTTGCTCCCGCGTCGATGGCGCCGGTTTTCCGCTCGATCTTTGATGTTGATGGTCAGTTCAACTGGGTCCTGAGGCACGTTGGTCTCGGGGATCTCGCACACCCGTGGCTTGCAGATCAGGCCACGGCAATGCCGGTGATTATGGCCATCAGCATCTGGCAGTGGACCGGATTGACGTTCATCCTCTTCTACGCCGCAATGGCACAGATTGAGCCAGAGATCTTGGAAGCGGCCCGCATCGACGGGGCCAACAACCTGCGCACCCTGAGATCCATTGTGTGGCCCATGTGCAAAGGGACCACGATCGCGCTCGCAACGCTCGGCATTATTGGTGCGCTCAAGACCTTCGATGTTCCCTACCTGGTGACGAAGGCCGGACCGAACCATGCAACGGAATTTCTCGGCACCTACATCTACCAAACCATGGTTCAGGAAAAGCACTTCGGCTACGCGGCGGCAATCTCCATCGCTTTGCTCGTACTTGCCATTGGTGGCGGCGTACTAATGAACCTTCGACGTCGCGCCGACGAGAACTGAGGCTGACATGTTTGAACTGCGCACCCTTCGAGCCCGCTTCGCTGTGCAACTGCTGGCCACCATCATCGTCATCCCGTATTTGTTTGCGCTGGTGGCCATGGTTCAGGGGTCATTCGCCGGACAAGGGTGGGGCAACTACGGCAAAGTCTTTGCGACCGGCGTAGTGCCGACCTATTTCAAGAACACGATCATTGTGGCCGGATCCACGATCGCCCTCGTCTACATCTGCACCATGCTTGCTGCCTTCGGCTTCGCCAAATTACGAATCCGAGGCAAGGAAGTGTGGTTCTGGATCCTCCTCGCCGCGCTCACCATGCCTGAGGCAGTGTTGCTCACACCGCTATTCGTCACCGCGTCAACTCTCGACATCTACAACGAGCTCATCGCGGTTATCCTGCCGCTCGCAGCGCTACAAGTGCCGTTCACCGTTCTGCTAGCGCGGAGCTTCATCGCCGGAATTCCCACGGAATTGATGGATGCCGGTCGTGTAGACGGGGCCAATATTGTGAAGGTTTTTTGGTACATCGTGCTGCCACTGACGAGACCCATTGCCGGAGCCATCGTTGTTCTGACCCTGATCAATAGTTGGAACGCGTTCCTGCTGCCGATGCTCATGCTCAACGATCCGGACAAGCAAGTGGTGACGTTGCTGCCGTCGTTCTTTATGAGCCAGTACACCAACGACCAGACCGGTGTTCTCGCTGCCGCAGTGATCACAGCGGTTCCGGTGATTGTCGCGTATCTGCTGCTGCAGCGTTCGTTCGAGCGCGGTCTGGCCGCTGGCGCCCTCAAGTGACACACCCAAGCAGAGGAAAATCATGAGTCAACTTACGGGCACCCTAGCCGTGGTCACGGCGGGCACCGCAGGTATTGGTCGGGCAATCGTTGAGCGCTTTGTCGACGAGGGGGCCACGGTGATCGTCACCGGGACCAACGCTGATCGTGCCGAGTCCCTCCGAAGCAGCTTCGGAAGTGCGGTAACAACGGTCGTCGGTGACGCTGCTGATCTGGCTCACCTGGACCAGCTCGCGGAAGTAGTTCGCGCGACCGGCCGCACGGTCGACATTTTTGTTGCCAATGCTGGCCGAGACAATGACGCCACCAGCATTGTCGACACCACACCAGAAATGTTTGACCATGTCGCGGATCTCAACTTTCGCGGAACGTTTTTCGCCTCCCAAAAACTCGCACCCCTGATGACGGACGGCGGCCGGATTGTTCTGGTGTCCTCCATCGCTGCGCACAACGGGGGAGCGGGGCATGCCGTGTACAACGCCTCAAAATCTGCCGTGCGATCGCTCGCACGAACCCTTACCGCAGAGCTGAGGAAGCGCGGCATCCGCGCCAATGTTGTGAGCCCCGGACCGATCGCTACGGCCGGTTTTGAGCAGTTCACCCAGGGCTCGAACGAGGTTGAACAAGCCGTTGCGGCGCAGATCCCAGTGGGGCGAATAGGTAGGCCAGATGAAGTTGCCGCCGCCGTGCTTTTTCTCGCCAGCACGCAGTCCAGTTTTATCGCCGGCGCTGAATTGGTTGTCGACGGCGGAATGAGCCAAATATGAGCGGATCTACCAGCGGAGCGAGCCGCGCTCGCCCTGCATCGTTAAACAAGAAAGAAGGTCGTTAGATGTCCACTCCGATGAGATTCGCCGTAGTAGGAACAGGTTGGCGAGCGGACTTCCACATCCGGATGGCGCGCGCAGCACCTGACCGGTTAGAAGTTGTGGCTGTGGTGGCAAATTCGGCCGAGGCCGCAGAGAAAACCGCCAACAAATGGGGAATCCCCACCGTCCGCACGCTGGAAGAAGCGCTCGCCTTCAAACCGGAGTTTGTGATCGCCGCCGTCTCGTGGCCCTCCATGCCCGGAGTTGTTACCCGTCTCACCGAGCTTGGCGCTCACGTATTGGCCGAAACCCCGCCCGCTCCCACCGCGGATGGCCTTCGCTCCCTGTGGGCTGCTGTTGGCTCGACCGGTCGAGTGCAGGTCGCCGAGCAGTACATGCTGATGCCGGGCCACGCCTCGCGGCAGGCCGTTATCCACAGCGGAGCGATCGGAACCCCCACCAACGTGCAGATCGCCTCGACCCACCTGTATCACGCCACCTCGCTGATGCGCGGATTCCTTGATGTGGGTATGGACGATGCGGTGGTCAATGCGCGCGCCTTCCAAGCGCCCCAAGCGAATCCGCTCACTTTTGATGGCTGGGCGGATGACTCCACTCCGCAGCTCATGACAACAACTATTGCCACCCTCGACTTCGGTGATGGGCGCACGGGGCTGTACGACTTCGTTGATAACCAGTGGTGGAATCCGCTGCTCTCGCGGCGAATCGTCATCCGCGGTTCCCTCGGTGAAATCGTCAATGACACGGTGACCCATCTGAGCGATGAGGGTGTGGTGATCTCTCCCATTTCGTACCGGCGTACGGGAATCGACATGAACCTCGAGGGAAATGAGGTTGTTTCCGCCACCTTTGAAGGCCGCAAGGTTTACGACAACCCCTGGATCGGGTGCAATTTCTCGGAAGACGACATTGCTGTCGCGTCCTTCCTCGAACAAACCGGCCACTGGGCCCGCTCTGAAGGACCGGAGCCTTATTCGCTTGCGGACGCCTGCCAGGACCATTTACTCGGACTCGCCATTGAAGAATCCGTTCGAACCAGCGCCGATGTGCGCGTTACCAAGGAGGTATGGGCCTGATGCCCCTCGTCACTATTGAACTCGCAGAGACCGTTTCCCACGAAAAACGATTCGCCTACGCCGAGGCGATTAACGCCGGGCTCGTGGAGGGTCTTGGCATGGACGCCGAAGACCGGTTCCAGGTCATCCACCCACTCCCCGCTGACCACATCGTCGCGGACCCGCACTACCTCGGGGGTGACCGTCGCGACGTCGTCTACGTGCGCATTTTGATGGTCCGGATGTACGACGCACAAACGAAATCGGCAATGTTCAACGCTGTTGCTCGCCGCCTGGAGGCAGAGGGGGTGCGTCCGGATGACGTCTTTATTGCGATCACCGAAAACACTCTCGACGACTGGTACCCCGGAGCGCGAGGGGAACGGTGACCCTCATTCCCGCCCAGCACGTTCACATCAATTGCGCCAACCCGTCACCGATGACGGTCGCACTACTTTCGGAGGTTTTTACGCATGTCTGATCTCACCCACCGCATCGCGGATACCCGCATCCGCTTGGTTGATCCGCATGGACAACCGGTTGCCGCGAGCGAGGTGACCATCGAACAGACACGTCACGCTTTCGGGTTCGGCAACATCGGATTCGACTTCGTGGATTGGCTGGGTGGCCCGCGCCGTTCCGAGGAACCTAGCGCGTTTGAGGTCTTTGGCGGTCAGGCTCCGCCCGACCCGGAAGCCCTTGCGGAGGCCTGGCTTGGGCTCTTCAACAACGTCACACTTCCCTTCTATTGGCGTGCCTTTGAACCCATCCAAGGTTTGCCGGAGACGACCCGTCTGCGTCGAACAGCGGAGTGGTTTGCCGAGCGTGGAGTAACCGTCAAAGGTCACCCGTTGGTGTGGCACACGCTCGCCCCCGAATGGTTGCTGAACGTCGATGAAGCGAACGTTGAGACGATCATTCGGGATCGAGTCCGGCGGGAGGTTTCCGAGTTCGCGGGGGTCGTGAACCTGTGGGATGCCATC
>DASYMY010000073.1:0-2323 GCA_036008825.1 Glaciihabitans sp. | reverse complement strand
CGCAGGGCGTGGGCGAGCTGGCCACCCTGCAGATTGCCCTCACGCTGTTCTCGACGGTCGCATTTATGCTCGATGCCCTCGCAATTGCCGGGCAGGCCATGATCGGGCACGGGCTGGGCGCCTCCGACGTCGAGCGAGTCTCCGCCATAACTACCCGACTCATTCAAATCGGAGTGCTCTGCGGGGTGGTGATCGGCGCCATTTTGGCCGCGTTGTCGCCTGTGATTGGGGTCGTGTTCACCACTGACCCACTGGTACGCGAGCTGCTACCGCAGGTTGTTCTGGTGATGGCGGTGGGTATCCCCCTCGCCGGTTATGTTTTTGTGCTGGACGGCGTTCTTATTGGTGCCGGCGATGCCCGCTACCTGGCGATAGCCGGGGTGATCGCCCTCGCCTTGTATCTCCCATTGCTCTTTGGCGCAGTGAACCTTGGCGCAGGACTGGTGGGACTGTGGCTCGCTTTTGGGCTCGGGTACATGGGAGCTCGGGCCATCACCCTCGGTGTGCGGGCCCACGGCGAGCGTTGGATCGTGACAGGCGCCTAACTCAGCCAGTAGCGTTGGAGGCACCATGTCAATGACGCCACCAGCAGTTACCCCACCGGCACTGACCCGCCCCCAGATAGTGGCGTGGCGCAACGCCCTCTTCGCCATCTTTGCGTTGTGTGGGGTGGGACTATCCAGTTGGGTTGCCCGAGTTCCTGCCGTGAGGGATGCCCTGGGGGTATCACTCGAAAACATGGGTGTGCTGATGTTTGGAATCGCCGTGGGGTCCATCCTGGGACTGCTCGCCTCCAGCCACGTCATTGCGCGATTCGGCGCTCGGGCCACCATCACCTGGTGCCTTGTAGTTTGCGGTTTTGGCCTGACCAGCGCCGGGCTGGCGACAACCCTCGGCCCCAGCTTTGTTCTGATTTTCCTCAGCCTCGCGATCTTCGGCGCCGCCAGCGGCATGTGTGATGTGGCAATGAACGTCTCTGGCGCCGCCAACGAACGTCTTCTCGGGCGGGCAATTATGCCCATCTTTCACGCGTTCTTCAGTATCGGAACCATTGTGGGCGCAGGCCTTGGCGCTCTCGCCGAGTGGGCCAACGTTCCCATTGCCACTCACATGGCGGTCGTCGCCGTACTGCTCATCACGGTGGTGGCACTCGCGGTGAGGTTCATCCGCTCCGAACATTTGGTGGCTGACGGAGCCGAACCCGTTGCAGCGGACGACCACTCGAAAACCTGGCGAGGACGCCTAAGTATCTGGCGCGACCCACGAACTTTGCTGATCGGCCTCATTATTCTCGGAATGGCATTTGCTGAAGGGTCAGCGAATGACTGGCTCGCACTGGCCATGGTTGACGGGCACGGGGTAGAAAACGCCACCGGCGCGCTGCTCTTTGGGGTGTTTGTGACAGCCATGACGGTGGGGCGTTTTCTGGGGGTTCCGCTACTGGATCGGTTCGGCCGGGTACCGGTGCTGCGCGGATCTGCTGTGCTGGCCGCGGTTGGTCTGCTGATCGTGATCTTCGGCCCAACAGCGGCAATTGCCACCGTCGGGGTGGTCCTCTGGGGACTCGGTTCTGCCCTCGGTTTTCCGGTGGGAATGTCCGCAGCGGCCGACGACCCGACAACGGCTGCAGCCCGCGTAAGTGCGGTCGCGACCATCGGTTACACCGCATTTTTAGTCGGCCCACCGCTGATCGGAGTGCTCGGCGAGCAGGTTGGCATCCTGAACGCGCTTTTGGTGGTGCTGGTGCTCGTCGCGGTCTCCGGTGTGGTGTCAGGTGCCGCACGCGAGAAGCACGCGGCGGCGGAACCCGCGCCAGAGGCATCCGCCGTGAAGTAGTGCGCTGCGCAGTTCTGACTACCGGGTTATCCAACTAAGCTCTACGGGTGCGTCTTGTTATAGCCCGCTGTTCCGTTGATTACGCGGGTCGCCTCAGCGCCCACCTGCCCCTCGCCACACGCTTGTTGTTGGTGAAAAGTGACGGCAGTGTGCTGGTGCACTCCGACTCGCTGAGCTACAAGCCGTTGAACTGGATGAGTCCGCCGTGCACGCTCGCGGTGATGGAACCAGAAGGTGATCAAGCGGATGCCGGTGTCATCGAGATTTGGCGCGTTGCCCAGGCGAAAACGGCTGACCTGCTGGTGATTTCCATTCACGAGGTGTTGCACGACAGCTCGCACGAGCTGGGCATTGACCCTGGCCTGCAAAAGGACGGTGTGGAGGCCGACCTGCAGAAGCATCTCGCCGCACAGATTGAATTGCTGGGCGACGGATACACGCTGGTGCGCCGTGAGTACATGACCGCAATTGGCCCGGTCGACATTTT
>DASYMY010000072.1:0-13686 GCA_036008825.1 Glaciihabitans sp. | reverse complement strand
CCGAGGTGCCGACCAGGATGCCTGCGGTCATCAGAAACAGTGCGGAAGTGATTCCGCGTCGGTCGAGGGGGCGAGACAGCACACTCCACACGATGATGATCGCCAGAATTACTATTGCCGCCGCCATAATGCGCACATGGTAAGCCCCGCTGAGGGCTCACCGGCAGGGCCATAGGCACCGGGTGTCTAGGCTGGAGATTATGGCCACAGTGATTCTTGTTCGACACGGACGTACCACCGCCAACGCCCAGGGCATTTTGGCTGGCCGCACCGAGGGAGTTCAGCTCGATGACATCGGGCGCGCTCAAGCCATCAGCACGGGGGAGCGGCTCGCCGCTGTTCGGCTTGTTGGGGTGGTCTCCAGCCCGCTGGAACGTTGCCAGCAAACATCGCAGCTGATTCTCGACCGGCAACTCGGTTCACCGCTTGCGCCCGTTGACGACGACATCAGTGAGTGCGACTACGGGCACTGGCAGGGCCGCACTCTCGGCGACCTGGCGACCGAGAAGCTGTGGTCTGTTGTTCAAACCCAACCGTCCGCTGTCACCTTCCCCGGTGGCGAGTCGATGGCGGGCATGCAAGCCCGCTCGGTTGCCGCAATTAGACGGCACGATGCCGCCTTCGAAGCGCAGCATGGTGCCGGCGCCGTGTGGGCGGCGGTCAGCCACGGTGACATCATCAAGTCAGTTCTTGCGGATGCCCTCGGAATGCACCTCGACCTTTTCCAACGCATCAACGTTGGTCCAGCGTCGGTATCGATCGTGCAGTACGGCGAATCGCACACCCGAGTTTTCTCCGTCAACACCGATGCGGGAGACCTCTCGTGGCTTGCGGCAAGCGCTCCACAGGCCGATGCGCAGGTCGGCGGAGGCCCCGGCCCCGAGCGCTCACACGCACCCCACGCCTAACATGGTTGTATGCCTTCAATCGTGCACGAGTTTTCCTGGCCCGATCGGGTGGTCGTTGGCACCATAGGCCAACCGGGATCCCGAACCTTCTACCTTCAAGTGCGCGCCGGCGCTCAAATCGTCAGCGTTGGACTTGAAAAGCAACAATCTGCTGTTCTCGCCGAAACAATCGATGGGCTCCTTGACCAGCTCATGGCCAACGAGGGCAACCCGTTTAGCATTCCTAGCTCCACCCCCATCGAGTTGGTGGATAACGACCCTCTGGACCAGCCCGTTGAAGAAGAATTTCGCACGGGCGCCATGAGCCTGGGTTGGGATCCCTCGACCATCCAAGTGGTGCTCGAAGCCCACCGCTACGTCGACGAAGACGAAGACGACGGCGACGAACCTGAGTTCGACTCATCGAAATCAGAGGAAGTTCTTTTAGTGCGGATGCCAGTGGGCACAGCCCGCGCTTTCGCCAAGCGCACCCGCGAGGTTGTGGGCGCTGGGCGACCGATCTGCCCATTCTGTGGTGAGCCCATCGACCCAGAAGGACACCTCTGCGCCTTTCCCGGCGACCTCTAACAATGTCCGAGGTGAGTCTCCTCGAGGGTGAGCTTGAGCTGGTTGGGCGAATCACCACAGCCTCAAACGCCACCTTCTTGGGCGCCATCAACGGGGTCTCCGTTGTGTATAAACCCGTCGCGGGGGAGCATCCGCTATGGGATTTTCCTGACGGTAACCTCGCCAATCGTGAGGTGGCCGCGTATCTCGTTTCTGAAGCGTTCGGCTGGAACATCGTGCCGCGAACGTGGCTGCGCGACGGCCCGTACGGTGAAGGAATGGTGCAGTTGTGGCAGGAAACAGAGCCTGACCAGGTTGCTGTTGATCTAGTTGACGCGGTGGAGATCCCCACCGCTGGGTGGCGCCGCGTGCTTGACGGGCGAGATGAGAATGACCGACTGGTGGCGCTCATCCACGAGGACTCGCTGGCCCTGCGTCGAATGGCGGTGTTCGACGTTGTAGTGAACAACGCCGATCGCAAGGGCAACCATATTCTTGCGATGCCAGACGAGCACCGGTTTGGGGTAGACCACGGGCTCACGTTTCACACGGACCACAAGTTGCGCACCATCCTGTGGGGGTGGACGGGAGATCCTCTGAACGCCGATGAGCTTGCAGGCATTCGCACGGTCAGGGAGGCGCTTGCCGGTGAGCTCGGCGAGGCGCTGGCTGGCGCCCTTACTGAGGGAGAGATTGAGGCGTTTGGTGCTCGCTGCGACCGGCTTGTGGCCGAGCAAACTTTTCCGGATCATCGAGGTGAAATGCCAGCCGTGCCCTGGCCACTGTTCTGATGGACATTGTGGTCTCGCCCGCTCTAACGATTCCCGCAGAGGAACTGCACTGGCGTTTTTCTCGCTCGTCTGGTCCGGGCGGGCAACACGTCAACACCTCCGATAGCCGGGCGCAACTGTCCTGGAACGTGCGGGAGTCTTTGGTTCTGACCGACAATCAACGTCAGCGTTTGCTGTCACGCTTGGAGCATCGGTTGGTTGACGGCGTGATCACCGTTGCCGCCTCTGAGCAGCGTTCGCAGCTGCGAAATCGCGAATCCGCGGCTGTGAAGCTTGCCACTCTGGTGACGGCTGGGCTTGCTCCTGATGCCAGCCCACGGCGCCCCACCAAACCGACTCGAGGTTCGATGCGGCGGAGGCTGGCGGCAAAGGGGCAACGTTCGGTGACAAAGCAACAGCGACGGCGTCCCACCGAGGAGTAATCACCACCGGCGAGCGCCAGGTGCAGCGTCTGCTTAGTTCGGAGGGCCTGGCGGTGCGCAAGTGACGCCCTCACAATGTCAGGTATGACGAGAACGGCGAGGGTGATCGGACACACCCTATGACCACGGCCGCACGGCGAGTGCAACGTATTTATTTGCTCCTTGTGCTCGGCAATACCCTCGCGGCCTCATTTATTTGGGGAATCAACACCCTCTTCCTTCTCGACGCTGGCCTCACCAATTTTGAAGCGTTCGCAGCGAACGCGTTCTTCACCGTTGGCATGGTGATCTTTGAAATACCCACCGGTGTGGTGGCCGATACCGCTGGGAGGCGGGTGTCATATTTGCTTGGCACAGTCACCCTGTCGGTGACCACCGCGTTGTACTGGTTCTTGTGGGTCTGGAACGCCCCCTTCATTTGGTGGGCCGTTGTCTCGTTGCTGCTGGGGCTCGGCTTCACCTTCTTCTCCGGAGCGGTTGAGGCCTGGCTGGTTGACGCACTCACGGCGTCTGGATACACCGGCAGCCTGGAATCAATTTTTGGGCGGGGTCTTGTGGTCTCAGGAATCGCCATGTTCACCGGATCCGTGCTGGGTGGGGTGATTGCCCAGATGACGAACCTCGGTGTTCCGTTTCTGGTGCGGGCGGGCGTCCTTATCGCGATGTTTATCTTCGCCTTTGTGATGATGCGAGACCTGGGCTTCACGCCGGAGCGCGGTGTTGGCCCGCTCGCGGCAACCCGAAATGTTTTGGCGCAATCGGTCGAACACGGGCTGCGCAAGCGGTCCGTTCGGTACATAATCCTGGCCGCGCCGTTCGCTTCAGGGGTTGGGTTTTACGCCTTTTACGCGCTGCAGCCCTACCTGCTGGAACTCTACGGCGACCCGGGCGCGTACTCGATTGCTGGCCTCGCGGCGGCGATGCTATCCCTCGCCCAGATCGCTGGTGGAGCTGTAGCGCCCAAAGTTCGTGGCCTCTTTGCGCGCAGAACCAGCACCGTCATCGGAGCCTCGCTGGTCAGTGTGGTGTCCCTGGTGATCCTCGGGCTGAATAGCTCCTTCTGGCTTGCCGTTGTGCTCCTTATTGTGTGGGGGTTTGCTTTCGCCGTCGCCGAACCGGTCCGACAGGCGTACATCAACGAGATGATTCCCTCCAAGCAAAGGGCGACCGTGTTGTCTTTCGATTCCCTCTGCGGCAGCCTCGGGGGAGTGGCGATTCAGCCTGCCCTCGGCCGCACGGCCGACCTCAGTGGGTATGGAACCTCGCTGGTCATCGGCGGACTCATTGAGCTCATTGGGGTGCCACTGATGCTGGCTAGCCGCCGCCAAAGGGACATGGCCGACACGAATCGAGGCTAGTAGGAATGTCCATATGTCGGGGAGCTATCGCTATGGGATTCGAGCGCACCCGTTGCATACGCTTACGGAGGTGGAACGCACCCACTACAACGATGTAAGGACACCGCGCGTGAAGGCAGGAATCGTCCGATGACAACAGGGCCCCAGATCACACTGCCGCAACCGCCTGACGATCAAAAGCGCATCCTCGACGCTGGTGGTGTCGCCTGCTGGAGCGAGGACGTCGACATCCTGACGTACATCCCGGCGGAACCGGACGCCTTCCCCATGTTCTTCGACCACCGGGTATATCAAGGCTCAGACGGCAAGGTGTATCCGCTGCCGTTTATTGACCGAATCGAAAGCGCACCCGTGATGACGGCCTGGCGGGCCATTCATCTGGAGAACCGGTGGGTACGGCTGATGCTCCTGCCTGACCTCGGCGGTCGAATCCACATTGGTTACGACAAAACACGCGGCTACGACTTCTTCTACCGCAACAACGTCATCAAACCAGCGCTGGTCGGCCTCGGCGGACCCTGGATCTCTGGCGGCGTCGAATTCAACTGGCCGCAGCATCATCGTCCGGCAACCTACCTGCCTACCGAAACCTCGATTGAACGCTGCGACGATGGTTCGGTCACGGTCTGGCACAGCGATATCGACCCATTACAGCGGATGCGCGGTACACACGGCGTGCGACTGCGGCCACACGAAGCCACGGTGGAGGTCACCGCTCGACTCTTCAACCGTACCGACGAGCAGCACACCTTCCTCTGGTGGGCCAACGTCGCCGCGGCTGTACACGAGGACTACCAATCGTTTTTTCCCACCGATGTGCGCTACGTCGCCGACCACGCACGGCGTGCCATCACGGGCTTTCCGCAGTCTGATCGTCCCTATTATGGGGTCGACTACCCTTACCTCGCCGAGCAGCGTGAGGGGGCCGATCGGATCGATCTGTATTCGAATATCCCTGTGCCCACCTCGTACATGATCACCGACACCGCTGACGCGTTTTTTGGCGGCTACGACCACCGAGCGCAGGCCGGGTTTGTGCACTGGGCAGACCGAGACATTGCGCCAGGTAAAAAACAGTGGACGTGGGGCGACGGCTCAATTGGTCGAGCCTGGGATCGTGCCCTCACCGACAGTGATGGCCCGTATGTTGAGCTGATGGCTGGTGTGTTTACCGACAATCAACCCGATTTCAATTTTCTCGCTCCCGGCGAGACTCGGGAGTTCTCGCAATTCTGGTACCCCATCCAAGATGTGGGTGCCGTTCACCAGGCAACCCGCACGGCTGCCGTAAGTGTGAACGTCGCTGACGGTTATGCGCAGGTGGGGGTTGCAAGCACCCGGGAGTGTGAGGTGCAACTTATCGTTCACCACAACGGTGTGGCCCTGTACACACATTCTGGCCCCGTTGCGCCCGGAGAGCCCATTCAGGTGGGGTTTGCTGCCCCCGGATGCGTCAGCCGTGATGACCTCGTAGTGCGGGTGTCGGAAGGCACAGACGAGCTCGTTGTCTGGCACAAACACGAAAGCCTCAATAGCGAGCCGTGGCTGGCCAGCGCACCCGCCCAGCCGGAGGAGATCACCTCCGTCGACGAGTTACTTCTCACCGCGCAACACCTCACTCAGTACCGCCATCCCACCAGGTCGGCGAAACCGTACCTCGAACGGGTGCTCGAGATCGACCCAGATGATTCGCGCGCCAGAATCGCGCTCGCAGAGCTCGCTCACACCGTTGGGGACTACCAGGGAGCGCTCCGCCACCTCGAAGTAGCCGCCGCACGGATAACGCGGCGTAACCTCAACCCCCGGTCGGGTGAACTCCATTATCGGCGGGCACTGAGTCTGGAACGCCTGCAGCACGTCGACGAGGCCGCCACCGACTTTGCTAAATCAGCCTGGGACGTATCCTTCTGCCTTGCCGGACATCTCGGAGCCGCCCGCACGTTACTGCGCCAAGGCCATAATGCCGAAGGCCTTGATCACGCCACACAGGCAACCACCGCTGACCCCCGCAACGCCACAGCACAGGCCCTTCGGGTGCTCGCCCTTCGTCGCCTTGACCGGCGCGAGCAATCCGATCACATACTGCGACACGCACTGGCATCCGATCCGCTTGATCCTCTCCTGAACGCCATCGATGGCAGCCTTCACGTTGTTGATACCACCACCTATTTGATCGTCGCGTACGAATTTGCGCGCATCGGAGAGGCGGATGCCGCACTGCTCTGGTCGGGGCGAGCGGCGACGGCGGGGCGGTCGGCCTTTGGTAACCCTGCACCTATCGCTCACTACCTGCGGGCTGCGCTGCTTGACGAGCAGGGCAACCACGACACAGCAAATATCGAACGGGCGCTGGCTCGTACGGTGGACCGACAGCTCGCGTTCCCCTCCGGCCTGGATGACTTCGACGTGTTGCAGCGTGCTCTTAGTCACGAATCATCACCCGGACAGCGGGACGTGGTGGCCCTTGGCCTGCTCGGGTCCTGGTTATTGGGCGCTCGTCGAGGTGCTGATGCCCGCACGGTGCTGGAAGAGGCCGTGATGGTCGGACCAGCGGATGCCGTGGTGTTGCGTAACACCGCAATCGCGGTTGCAAACACAAGTGCCGAGCTTCAGACCGCAGCCCAGTATCTGGACGAAGCCGTGCGCACCGCGGGGCCACTGCCGCGCCTGATCTTCGAACGCGATCAATTGGCACGCTTGCGAGGTGTGCCGAGTGCTGAACGAGTGGCGAAGCTGGAATCCTCCGGCACTGACCTTCTTTCTCGGGATGATCTCACCATCTCCTACGTAGAGCTTTTGCTAGATGCGAACCGCACCACAGAGGCGATGGCCATTCTGGACGGCAAACAGTTCCAACCGTTTGAAGGGGGTGAAGGTCAGGTGCTGGCGGCGTTTGATCGCGCCAGTGTCGCGCTCGCCGACACGCTCAAGGAGCCGGACCCACTTGCCGCCGCGCAGTTTCTTGACAGCGGACGTGAACCGCCGGCGAATTTGGGCGAGGGACGGCATCCCGCCGGCCCCAACGCTGAACGACTGGTCGTTGCCGGCGACGCTTACCTGGCGAGCGGGGATGAGGTTCGTGCCAGAGCCCGATGGTCCGAAGCGCGAACGGCGGGTGGATCCTTGGCTGTTGCGGCTAGGCCGGCTCGCCTCGACGACTACTGGGTGGGAATTGCCCATACCCGGCTCGGTGAATGGTCCCGAGCGCTCGCGGTGTGGGAGTCGCTGGAGAACACTGCGGCCGCGCTCGCCGAATCCGCGTTCACCCCCGACTACTTCGCTACCTCGCTTCCGCAAATGCTGCTGTTTTCGGTGGACGACGTGCGAGGCAGACAGGCTATGGTCGAGAACCTGCAACGCGCTGCCGCTGACGGGCGAGCGATCAGCGGCGCAGCTCGCAACGCGGCGACGGCGAACACACCAGCAAAGGGAACCATCACGTGAATGCACCACAGCCCGCCCTGGTAGTTGTCAATCGCGGCTGGAGCACCCCAGAGACACAACCACGAATGGGCACAGGCGCTGAAGCGCACAACCGGATCGGTTTGACCTCGCGGCATCTGCTGCGTGACGGGCAGCCCTGGATCCCCGTGTCTGGAGAGATCCACTATTCGCGCGTTGCCCACGAGCGGTGGCGCGAGCGGCTTCTCCTGATGCGCTCGGGGGGAGTCACGGTGATCTCCAGCTACGTCATCTGGCTTCACCACCAGCCTGTGGAGGGCGAAGCATCCTTCGACGGCAACCTCGATGTTGCCGCTTTTGTGCGGTTGTGCGCGGAGCTAGGGTTTCACGTTGTCCTTCGGATTGGTCCGTGGGCCCATGGGGAGGTTCGCAACGGCGGATTCCCCGATTGGGTGCAGTCCGCAGCCGTTGCCCACCGCACCAACGACCCCAAATACCTGTCGCTCGTGCACAAGTGGTTCGCCCGGTTGGGACACGAACTGGCAGATCTCTGCGGCCCGGACAGCGCCGTAATTGGTATCCAAGTTGAGAACGAGCTCTACGACCAGCCAGAGCACTTGCGAACCCTTAAGGACATGGCGCGCCAGGTAGGCCTCGCCGCACCGCTGTACACGGCAACAGCGTGGGGTGGTGCCGAGCTGCCAGATGATGAGCTCTTCCCCCTGTACTCGGGATACGGCGACGGATTCTGGGTCGATTCCGACGCCCCCTGGAACAGCACCTTCCGTCAGCACTTCTTCTTCTCGGACGAGTGGGATGACGTGGGAGTGGGCGCGGATGTTCGCGGAATCGCGATCAACGAAGCTCAGACGCGGCCGAGGAACGAATCGTTTCCCCCAGCCACCTGCGAACTTGGCGGCGGAATGGCGACAACCTATCACCGCCGAATTATGCCGACCGGGCAGCACATTGCGGCGGTTGCCAATGCGAAGATCGGTAGCGGATCAGCCTGGCAGGGCTATTACATGTACGCCGGTGGCCTCAATCCTCATGGACCAATTCCCTTCCAGGAATCTCAAGCCACCGGCTACCCCAACGACCTCCCTACGTTTGACTACAACTTCCACGCCGCCATCGGCGCCGCCGGTCAGCTCGCCTCCAGCCACTCCACGCTGCGCAACCAGCACGCTTTTCTCGCCGCATTCGGACATCAGCTCGCCCAAATGCCCCCCAGTTTTCCCGGGCGGATGCCACAGGGCGTCGAGGATCTCACCACCCTCCGGTGGACGGTGCGAAGTGATGGCGCAACCGGATTCCTTTTTCTGAACTGGGATCAGCCACACATTCCGCTGCCAACGCTTCGCGATGTTCGCCTGGAGGTGCAGCTCGGCGCAGGGTCGCTCTCTATCGGCTCCGGTCCGCTCGACATCTTCCCCGGTACCGTCGCGCGGTGGCCCATTGGGCTGATCGTTGGCGGGCTGCGGGTGAACTGGGCCACAGGGTCGGTGCTCACGCTGCTGGACTCCCGCACCCTGGTACTGCTTGCCGAGCCAGGCAGGGATGTGCAGATTGCCATCAACGGCGACCCGGCTGTTCACCACATCGACGGTGAGGCTGGAGGCACGCTGTCGCTGGGGGAAGGCGCGATGGCGGCACGGATAGTGATCATTGGGCGCCGCGACACCGAACGGGTCTGGGTACTCGAAGAACAGCCGCGCCGCCTGCTGCTCTCCGACGATCCGCTGTGGGTAGACGGCGGCGAACTAGTTGTCCGTGCCTCGATGCCTCCGCGGGTCAACGAGTGGCTGGATGGAGAATGGCGTGAGCTCACGCTGCGCCCAGATGCCACCCCCAATCGCCCAACAGCCATCACAACACTCCAGGTACGTACCGCGTCGGAGCCCCCTATCGGATATGGCCAGATTGCGAGTCGGCCGTCCGCGCCACGAGCGGAGGACATTCGGAACCTTGCGGCTGAGTTTCAACTCGACGGAATCGGGCACCAAGACGACACCACCCGGAGAGAGATCACAATTGTGTGGGCGGGAGATATCGCGCAGCTGCTTGTTGACGGGGAAGTGCGCGTTGATCAATTCTGGGACGGCTCCCCGTGGCACATTGACCTCGACCTAATCGAGGGAGCGGAGCAGGGCAGAGTGATTCTGCGGGTTCTGGGGCTACACCGCGAGTCACCGGTGCGTGTGCCCGCTGATGCTGAGGGGCGACGGCGGGCTACTTCCGGTGCGCTCAACAGCGTTGACGTGGTCGAGGTGGCCAAGTCGGCTCTGTGGCGCGAACGGTAGTATTCGCGCCGCCAAGTGTCGGCCAACGGGTCGGCGTGGCCATCGCGGAGTATGGACAAAACTCGGATACCTGCGAGGATGACCGGATGAAGTTGATCGAGGGATTTCCCGGCCAGCGTATGTATGTTGTACCTCGTCCGCAGGTAACAGAACTGCTGAGCCGCTCGGTCACCCGTCGTCTCACAGTGACCGACGCTGGACTCTTTCCCTCGGCCCGAGGGCACGAAAGAAATAGGCCTAGTGGGTCAACGGAAACAATAGTGATCGCCTGCACGGCGGGCTCGGGCTCTGTCACCATTGGTGGTGTTCGTACCGGTGTTGGGGCGGGCTCTCTTGTGCTGATCCCCAGCGGCGTTCCCCACAGCTACGCCTCCTCCGACACCGCCCCATGGACGATTAGGTGGTGTCACCTCCGAGGCACTGACGTTCTTGAGCTGGTGGAAGCAACGGGTGCAACCGCGGAAAGACCGGTACTGCCCACGCATAACATCGAACGCGTTGTCGCCTCAATTGACGAAATCATCACCGCGCTGGAGCGAGACGTGCTGCCCGCGCGAATGCTGAATGTGTCGGGCACCGCGTGGAAGATGCTTACGCAGATCGCCGCGGACCAATCACTGCCTGAACGTGGTGACCCATTGGAGCGAGCCATGGCGTACCTGTCCGAGCGTGTGGACAGCAGTGTTAAGGTCGCTGAGCTCGCGTCGATGGTGGGTATTTCGGCCTCCCATCTCAGCGCTCTCTTTCACGCGGCGACAGGCGGTGGTGTTCTTGCCCACCACACCGCCCTACGGATGTCCCGAGCCAGAAACCTGCTCGATGGTACGGCGCTCGGCATCGCCCAGATATCCCGACAGGTGGGGTACCACGACCCGCTCTACTTCTCGCGGCACTTCCGGCGCACCCACGGGGTTAGCCCCAGCGTCTACCGCGCTCATCGCAAGGGATAATCCGCGCGCTGGCGGTTGTTGCGGCGTCCGTGCGGAGGATGGCTAGACGGGTTGCGAACTGAACGAGCCCCGGAAAATGGCTCGCGCCCGTCGTGCGACGTCGGCCCGCTGCTCCTGATCGGTCCGGGACAACACCAGGGCGAGCATCGAGACCGACAAGATGATGTCGGCGGACTCAACATGACCGGCAATGCGGTGAGCCTCATGATCACGCGCAAGCATGGTCTCTACTAGCGCTGAGAATCGGGTTGCCAGGTGCTGTGTTCGGGCATCGTGCAGATCGCTACCGAGAAGGTCAATTAGCGCAATCGAGTTCATCGCCTGGGCCGAGACGGCGTCGAAAAGGTCACTGAGTGTGCTGGAGGGGCGCGCCGCCAGCGCCTCAAGGTGGGCGATGTTGTCGTCAAAGACGGCAACGCCGAGCGAAATGCGGTTAGGGAAGTGCCGGTAGAGGCTGCCTTGCCCCACGCCAGCACGTTTCGCGACGGCGCTGAGAGGCGCGGCAAGGCCAAATTCAGAAAAGACTTCACGCGCGGCTTCGATCAGGGCACGTCGGTTTTCCGGGCCCGCGCTAGGGCCACGGTTTGCTTTCGGTTTTTCCGACATCGGTGTAGCCTACAACCGGACAAGGCTGTCCGGTAGGCCACATTTTCTCCTCACAACGCCACACCCGTTCGAAAAGCAACCCCCACATGACTGACACCTACGCAACACTTACTGCTGATTCCAAGATCTCAACCTGGCTCGAGCACCCAATTGGCGGCCCCATCCTTGAGGGGCTCCTCGCGCAGTCGGGTCAGAGCGCCGAAGCGTTGCGCCCAGTGAGAGGTATGGCCCTTGGCCGTATGGTCGCCCTTAGCCAGGGTGCCTTCACGCAGGAAATGGTCGACGAACTCGTTCGTCGTGCCCAGGCCGGCGAGGTGCCAGAGGGGGCAGCGCCAGCGGCTGCGCCGACGGCGCCCACTGCCGAACGCCCTGACTGGGTTGAAATTGTCACCGGCGGCCGTTTCGCCGGCAAAACCGTCATCGTGACCGGAGCCGGCTCGGGAATTGGCCGCGCCACGGCCTCGCGGGTTGCCCGGGAAGGTGGGCGTGTAATCGCAGTGGACATCTCCAGCGAACGACTGGAGGAGTTTGTGGCGTCGCACCCCGAAGCCGATATCGTCGCCGTCACCGGCGACATCACCGACGACGGGTCGATCGCCGCCATTGTCGCTGCAGCGGGGGAGCGCATCGATGCCCTCGCCAACGTTGCCGGAATTATGGACGACATGACACCAGTGCACGAGGCATCCGACGCTGTCTGGGATCGAGTATTTGCGATCAACGTCACCGGAACAATGAAGCTGATGCGCGCCGTTGTACCCACCATGCTGACCCAGGCCAATGGCTCGATTGTGAATGTCGCCTCCGAGGCGGCCCTCCGCGGCTCGGCCGCCGGGGCGGCCTACACGGCATCAAAGCATGCAGTTGCGGGGCTGACCAAGAGCAGCGCCTTTATGTACGGTCCCAGCGGGATCCGTGTCAACGCGGTGGCTCCCGGCCCCACGGTAACGAACATCCAGGCGAAGTTCGGCTCGGAACTGGGCGCCCAGCGAGTGCGTTTGGCGATGGCTGCCATGCCGGACGCCGTTGAGGCAGACGCATTGGCGGCATCAATCACGTTCCTTCTGAGTGATGATGCGGTCAACATCAACGGTGTGATCCTGCCATCAGACGGCGGCTGGTCAGCGGTTTAGTTCTTCGCAGAACCAACAAAAACGGGTTCAACGCGTAAGCGTTGAACCCGTTTTTATGTTGAGGGGCTAGTAGTCCCGCGGCTTACGCGGCGGGCGCTCCCCACGGTCTTCACGACGGCTCGGTCCCCGGTCGGGGCGAATCTCAATGAGCTTGCCGCTAATGCGGGTGTTCTCCAACTTGTCGAACACATCCTTGGGCAGGTCAGAAGGAAGGTCCACAATGGAGAAGTCGGGGAGAATCTTGATCGCCCCGAAGTCTTCGCGGCTGAGGCCTCCCTCGTTTGCCAGCGCGCCAACGATCTGGCGCGGCTCAACGCGGTGGCGCTTGCCCACCTCGATGCGGTACGACGACATGTTTTTATCGTTGCGCGGACGACGTTCGGGACGCTCACTGCGTTCCGGACGGCCAGCACGGTCGCCACGGTCATCGCGAGCGGGTCGTTCCTCGCGGTCGAAACGCTGAGCGCGGGCGTCTTCCTGTGTCAAAAGCAGGGGAGTCTCACCCTGCGCGACAACGGCCAGAGCTGCAGCGACATCCGCCTCGGGAACATCGTGATGGGACACGTAATGCCCAATGATGTCGCGGAACCGTGCAATCTGGTCAGCGTTGCTGAGCGCTTCGGTGATGGCATCGTCGAAACGCGCCAGGCGGGTGACGTTGACGTCATCCACACTGGGCAGCTGCATCTGGGTGAGCGGCTGGCGGGTGGCCTTCTCGATGGCCGACAGCAGGCGACGCTCACGCGGGGTGACGAAGCTGATGGCGGCACCGCTACGTCCGGCGCGACCGGTGCGACCAATGCGGTGCACGTACGACTCGGTGTCGATTGGGATGTCGTAGTTGACGACGTGGCTGATGCGGTCAACGTCAAGACCACGGGCTGCAACGTCGGTGGCAACCAGAATGTCGAGCTTGCCGGCCTTGAGCTGGTTGACGGTACGCTCACGCTGAGCCTGAGCGACGTCGCCGCTGATGGCCATGGCGGAGTATCCGCGCGCACGCAGCTTCTCGGCAAGGGTCTCGGTCTCGTTCTTGGTGCGAACGAAGACGATCATGCCCTCGAAGTTCTCAACCTCGAGGATGCGGGTGAGCGCGTCAACCTTTTGCGGGTACGACACCATCAGGTAACGCTGTGTGGTGTTGGCCGAGGTTGTGGTCTTGTTTTTGACCGTGATCTCTTCGGGGTCGTGCAGGTACTTCTTGGAGATTCGGCGAATCTGCGCAGGCATGGTGGCCGAGAACAGGGCGACTTGTTTGTCGTCCGGG
>DASYMY010000071.1:0-6495 GCA_036008825.1 Glaciihabitans sp. | reverse complement strand
TTTTTGACCGCCTTGTGCTCAGCAAGATTCGCGCCGCCCTCGGTGGTCGGGTTCAGTATGCGGTGTCTGGATCCGCACCACTCGGACTTCGTCTTGGTCACTTCTACCGCAGCTTGGGACTGACCATTCTGGAGGGCTACGGGCTCACCGAGACCACTGCACCCATCTCAGTGAACATTCCCTCCAACTTCAAAATTGGCAAGGTCGGTCCTCCCCTGCCGGGCGTATCTGTTCGAATTGCCGATGACGGGGAGATTCAGGCCAAGGGTGTCAACATTTTTGACGGTTATTGGAAGAACCCGCAGGCTACCGCCGAGTCGTTTGACGGTGAGTGGTTCCGCACTGGTGACATCGGCGAGATCGACGGTGATGGGTATTTGACGATCACCGGCCGAAAGAAAGAGATCATCGTCACCGCTGGTGGTAAAAACGTTGCGCCTGCTGCGTTGGAAGATCCGATCCGGGCGAACTCCATTGTCGGTCAGGTGGTTGTGGTCGGCGAGCAAAGGCCCTTTATTTCGGCGCTCATCACCCTGGATCCCGAAATGCTGCCCGTGTGGCTCCACAACAACGGCCAGGCCGCCGATCAGACTCTCGCCGAGGCTGCGGTAAATCCGACGATCATTGCAGAGATCCAGCGTGCCGTTGATGCCGCAAACTCGACGGTGTCTCGCGCGGAGTCTATTCGGAAGTTCGAGATTCTCCCGCTTGAATTCACGGAGGACAGTGGGCACCTCACCCCAAAAATCAGCATCAAGCGAGCAGCAGTGCTGGCCGATTTCTCTGATGTGATCGAGAAATTGTACGCATCAGCTCCGCACACGGAGGGTCAGTCTCTCACCCACTGAAGTTCTCTCATCCCATACCAATAGCGGCCGGCAGATTCCTTGAGGAACCTACCGGCCGCTATTGGTATGGATGGTGTTAGTACCAGGGAGCCTGACGGATAGAGCGCATGGCTTCCCGTTTGATTTCTGGCTCAAGTCCCTCAATGTACAGGTGTCCATCGAGGTGGTCGGTTTCATGCTGAAGTGCCTGCGCCATCAGGCCGTCCCCCGACAATTCGATTGGCTCCCCCGCGAGGTTCTCTCCGGTCACCCGTGCCCACGGGTATCGCAGACGCGGAAAGAAAAAGCCCGGCACGGAGAGGCATCCTTCCTCAACGGGTTCTGCTTCGCCGCGAACTTCAGCCAGCACGGGGTTAAGGATGTACCCGATATCACCATCGATGTTGTAGCTGAACGCTCGCAGCCCCACACCGATTTGATTGGCGGCCACACCGGCCCGGCCCGGGACGGTAACTGTGTCGATGAGGTCAGCTACGAGCGCTGCTGCGCTGCGATTGCCCGGTTTTATCGGATCACATACGGATCGGAGCACAGGATCGCCAAAGAGCCTGATCTGTCGTTCGGTCATACTGTTTGTTCCGTTCTGGGGTGCGCTGGCGAAGATAATCTTCGCCAATACTCAAAGGCGGCGGCGTAGAGCCAGCAATTGCTTGTGTCGTGTGAGAACGCCGACTACGGTGTTAGCGCTCGCCACTAGACAACACTGCCATGAGAATGAGTGGGCGCTCGGCATCCCAGTGGTCAGGCGTGAGTCTTTTTTTCTGTCCTAGGAGGTACGACGGACCGGCAGACCCTCAACCACGAGCGCAGCAAGCTCACGTGCTGCATCTTTGGTGAGCTGTTTGAGGTCTTTGTAACTCACGACAGACCCTGCAGCTAGCTGCGGGTCGTATGGGATACGTACGATTTCGCGCACCCGGGACCGGAAGTGCGCTTCGATCTCTTCCAGCTTGATGAGGTTTGTACCCTGAGTGGCCGTGTTGAGCGCCACGACGGCGTTGCGGACAAGGTCGCCGTATCCGTTGGCTTCCAACCAGGTCAGTGTCTCTGAGGCGAGCCTGGCTTCGTCAACGCTTCCGCCGGAGACAATAACCACAGAGTCAGCACGCTGCAGTGTGGCGCGCATAACCGAGTGGACGATTCCGGTTCCGCAGTCGGTGAGGACGATGGAGTAAAAACGCCCGGCGAGGTCAGCGACAACGTTGTAGTCGTCTTCGTCGAAGGCTTCGGACAGCATCGGATCGGTGTCGGAGGCGAGAATGTCCAGTCGCGTTTCGTCGCGGGAAACCAGTGTGGAAAAGTCGGTGAATCCCACAACGGATGCCGCACGTGTGACAACGTCACGCACAGTTGATCGAGTCTGCTTGTTCACCCGTTCGGCGAGCGTTCCGCGGTCAGGGTTTGCGTCGATGGCTATGATGCGGTCGTCGCGTGCGTCGGCCAGAGCCATTCCCAACAACGTGGTCACGGTGGTTTTACCAACACCGCCCTTGCGGGTCAGGATCGGCACAAATCGGGCGCCGCCTTCAAACTCTCGCTCGATACGCATGTCAACCAACTTGCGGGCGCGGTACTTGGCCGAGTCACCGATGTTGACCGTGTGGAAGGTGGCGGCGTACACAAACCGCGGCCAGGCTCCCTGCGGTGCGGGACGCCGGCGCCCCTTGGGCTCCAACAGCCGCTCAGCCGTGAGCATTGCGGCCGATTCTGGGACATCGGAGATTTGACCGCTGAGACGGTCTCGGCGCGTGAACACGTGATCGTTGGTGGGAAGGTCAGGAATGATCCGTTCCTGCTCCGGCTCCGGATCAGGTTCAACCACCGTGGCGATCACAGTGATTGACATGGTCGATGGCTGCGCCAGTTCGAGAACACCAGGATTCACGGTGGTGTCGTCGATCGACACCGCTATCTCGTCCTCGGGGACCGCGTGAACGGTCTCGGGCAGATCCACCGTGATGGTGGGGCTCTCAGCAATCTCGGTCGCTAAATCGTCGAGATACCCATCCTGGTCTGACTCAAGCTCGTCTTCCTCATCCCAACTGGTGATATCGACTGGGTCAGAGTCGGCAGACTCTGACCCAGTCAACGACACGGTCCCCGTGTCCGCAGCGACGAAGTCCACAGATGATGACTCCTCAGACTCGAGGAGCCGGCCTGCGCTCTCGTCGTTTGTGCGTTTGTCTTTCACAGCTGGGGACCTTTCGTGGGTTCAGCTCCCGAGTGTACCTCCGGGCTGCAGATCAGGTTGGTGACCTGTGGATTAGCCAATCTCGACGATTAGGTCGCCAGCGTCTACCTGCTGCGTAGCAGGAATCGCAAGTCGACGAATAGTACCGCCGATCGGCGCAGTGATGGCAGCTTCCATTTTCATAGCCTCGATGGACGCGATCGTTTGGCCAACGACAACGGTTGCGCCTTCCTCTACCTGCAAGGTCACCACTCCCGAAAACGGTGCAGCGACCTGACCCGATTTGGACGGGTCAGCTTTCTCCGCCGCCTTTGTTCCTACAGCGATGCTTCGGTCACGGACGAACACGGGGCGCAGCTGGCCGTTGAGGGTGGCCATCACGGTTCGCATGCCCTTATCGTCGACTTCACCAATTGCTTCCAGGCCGATGAACAGGCTGACGCCCTTCTCGATTTGGATGACATGCTCGTCGCCCTGGTGAAGGCCGTAAAGGTAATCGATGGTGTCGACAACAGACAGGTCGCCGAACGCCTCACGGTTTTCCTCGAACATTGCGGCAGGACCAGCGAACAGCAGGTGGTTCAGAGTCGTACGACGTGTGGCGGTGTCGCCTCCCAGGCCGGCACGTTGATCGGCGGTGAGTTCTTCCACACCGATCTTGACCTTGCGACCCTGGAGAACCTTCGTACGGAAAGGCTCTGGCCATCCTCCGGGCAGATCTCCAAGCTCACCGGCCATAAATCCGATCACCGAGTCCGGGATGTCGTACTTGTCTGGGTTCTGTTCGAAGTCAGCCGGGTCAGCATCTGCAGCAGCCAGGCTCAGCGCCAAGTCCCCCACAACTTTCGAGGACGGCGTGACCTTGGGCGGACGGCCGAGCATTCGGTTTGCCGCGGCGTAAAGGTCTTCGATCTTTTCGAAGTGGTCAGCGAGACCCAGCGCGATGGCCTGTTGGCGCAGGTTGGACAGCTGTCCACCGGGAATCTCGTGCTTGTACACACGACCGGTTGGTCCGGGCAGACCCGACTCGAACGGCTTGTAGGCGTGGCGTACGGCTTCCCAGTACGGCTCAAGGTCGGACACCGCCTGCAACGACAGGCCCGTGTCACGCTCGGTGTGGGCAAGAGCTGCTACCAAAGCGGATGCCGAAGGCTGGCTAGTTGTTCCAGCCATGGGGGCGCTGGCCACGTCGACTGCGTCGGCTCCGGCTCGGCTGGCCGCCAGCAGGGTGGCCAGCTGGCCACCCGCCGTGTCATGGGTGTGCACGTGTACCGGCAGGTCGAAACGGGACCGCAGGGCGGTAACCAGTTTTTCAGCTGCACCGGCACGGAGCAATCCGGCCATGTCTTTGATGGCGAGGATATGCGCGCCAGCGTCAACCATCTGCTCGGCCAAACGCAGGTAGTAGTCGAGGGTGTACAGCTCTTCGTTCGGGTCGAGGAGGTCGCCGGTGTAGCACAGAGCAACCTCGGCCAGCGTGGTCCCTGTCGCCAATACGGAGTCAATCGCTGGGCGCATCTGGCTGACATCGTTCAGGGCGTCGAAGATACGGAAGATGTCCACACCGGTGTCGGCGGCCTCGCGCACAAAAGCGTCGGTGACCTCGGTCGGGTACGGGGTGTAGCCGACGGTGTTGCGGCCGCGCAGCAGCATTTGGATGTTGACGTTGGGTAGCGCTTCGCGCAGTGTGGCGAGGCGCTCCCACGGGTCCTCAGACAGGAACCGCAGGGCAACGTCGTAGGTGGCACCGCCCCAGGCCTCGACCGAGAGCAACTCGGGGGTCATCCGGGCGACGTACGGGGCGACGGCAACGAGGTCCTTGGTGCGCACCCGGGTGGCAAGCAACGACTGGTGCGCATCGCGCATGGTTGTCTCGGTGACGGCGAGGGCGGTCTGTGCGCGCAGTGCTGAGGCGAACCCAACAGGGCCAAGCTCAAGCAAACGCTGGCGCGAACCGGCGGGGATCGGCGACTCCAGATCAATGGTCGGCAGTTTGAGTGCCGGGTTGATGAGCCCGCTTCCGTCGCCATTGGGCTGGTTGACAGTGACATCCGCTAGCCAATTCAGAACCTTGGTACCGCGGTCCTTCGACTGACGTGCATTCAGTAACTGCGGTCGCTCGTCAATGAAAGACGTGCTGAGGTCTCCGGCAATGAACTCGGGGTCGTCGAGCACGGCCTGCAAAAACGGAATATTGGTGGCGACGCCGCGCAGGCGGAATTCGGCCAGGCCACGGCGGGCACGGGTGACCGCTCCGGCGAAGTCGCGTCCGCGACAGGTCATCTTCACCAGCATGGAGTCGAAGTGCGGCGAGATCTGTGCGCCAGCGTTGATCGTTCCACCGTCGAGGCGGATACCGGCGCCACCGGGTGAGCGGTACGTGGTGATCTTGCCCGTGTCGGGGCGGAAACCCGCTGCGGGGTCTTCGGTGGTGATGCGGCACTGCAGGGCGGAACCACGCAAGCGAAGGTTTTCCTGCTGCAGGCCCATCTCGGCCAGAGTTTGACCGGCCGCGATTCGCATCTGGGCGACAACAAGGTCAACGTCGGTGACCTCTTCGGTCACGGTGTGCTCGACCTGGATACGCGGGTTCATCTCGATAAAGACGTGCTCGCCCTTGCGCTCCCCAGCGGTGTCGAGCAAAAACTCGACGGTTCCGGCGTTGACGTAGCCGATCGACCGGGCGAACGCGATGGCGTCGCGGTACATCGCCTGTCGGGTTGTTTCATCCAGGTTCGGGGCGGGAGCAATTTCGATAACTTTTTGGTGACGACGCTGGATGGAGCAGTCGCGCTCGAACAGGTGCACGGTCTCCCCCGACGAGTCCGCGAGAATCTGCACCTCAATGTGACGCGGCCGAACGACGGCCTGCTCGAGGAACATGGTGGGATCGCCAAAGGCACTGTCGGCTTCGCGCATGGCCTCTTCCAACGCCCCACGCAGTTCGGATGCCTCGTTGACGCGGCGCATCCCGCGCCCGCCACCACCGGCGACGGCCTTGGCAAAGATGGGGAAGCCGATGGCCTCTGCCCCTGCTAGCAGCTCGTCAATGTCGCGGGACGCCGGAGTTGAGCGCAGCACGGGAACGTTGGCGGCAATCGCGTGTTCCTTTGCGGTGACCTTGTTACCGGCCATCTGGAGCACCTTCGTTGGTGGACCAATAAAGGTAATTCCAGCCTCGGCTGCCGCTTCGGCCAACTCGGGGTTTTCAGACAGGAAGCCGTAACCGGGGTAAATGGCGTCAGCGCCAGATTCCTTAGCTACTCGAATAATCTCCGACACGTTGAGGTAGGCACGGACGGGATGTCCGACCTCGCCAATTTGGTATGCCTCGTCTGCTTTCAGTCGGTGCATGGAGTTGCGGTCTTCGTACGGGAAGACTGCGACCGTACGCGCGCCAAGCTCATACGCGGCGCGAAACGCCCGGATCGCGATTTCGCCGCGATTAGCTACAAG
>DASYMY010000070.1:0-3333 GCA_036008825.1 Glaciihabitans sp. | reverse complement strand
GTGCTCGCGCGAGATCGAGCAAGGCTGTGCGGGTGAGCCCTAGCGCGTCAGCACGGTGCTGAACTGCTTCCAAAGTGACGGCAGCTAAGAGGGTGTTTGTTGCGGTGGTATCGCCCGTCGCCGCCACAAGACTTGCCAGATCAATTACAGGTAAGGCAGGGGCCTGCAGATGCTGCCAAAGCCCTGGCGCTCCACCGATATCAACGGGAACCTTATCCAGCAGTTGTAAAGCGTCCGACTCATGGCGAGTTAGCCGTGCTGAGACCTCAATGAGCAGCAGAAGCCGCCCCAGGCTTGCCGTCGGCGCAACAACCCGGTCATCAATTGACAGCAGGGGTGTTCCCGACTTCAGATCAATAACACTCGCGGATACCTGCGCACCCTGGTACGCGATAGTCCCCAGGGCCGCGAAGGAGCGGGCGAAACCACTTCGCCCGTCTCCCGCGCGGTGGCGGCCTTGGGAACCGTCGCGCACACGTCGGTTCACCAGATGGTGACTCGATCGGCTGGATCGAGCCAGAGAGCGTCCTTTTCGGTGACCTCGAAGGCATCGTAGAACTCGCTGATGTTGCGAACGATCTGGTTGGAGCGGAACTCGTTTGGGGAGTGTGGGTCGATCGACAGTAGGCGGATGACTTCTTCATCCCGGGCCTTGAGCTGCCAGGCCTGCGCCCAGGACAGGAAGAATCGCTGTGCGCCAGTCAGGCCGTCAATGACTAAGGACTCTTCGCCGTCGAGGAAGATTTGGTATCCCTTCCAGGCAATTGCAAGTCCGCCCAGGTCGCCAATGTTTTCTCCAATGGTGAGGGCTCCGTTGACGTTGTGTTCCGGAACCTGCAGCGGCGCCAGCGCGTTGTACTGTTCGATCAGTGAGGCGGTGCGTTCCTCGAACGCAGCCTTATCCGCTGCGCTCCACCAATCGGTGAGGCGTCCGTCGCCGTCGTACTTTGAACCCTGGTCGTCGAAACCGTGCCCAATCTCGTGGCCAATAACCGCGCCAATCGCGCCGTAGTTGGCGGCCGCGTCGCGGGTCTCGTCGAAGAACGGGAACTGCAGAATCGCCGCGGGGAACACAATCTCGTTGAACCCGGGGTTGTAGTACGCGTTGATGGTCTGTGGGGTCATAAACCACTCGTCGCGGTCGAGCGGTTTGCCAATCTTTCCCAACTCACGCTGGAAGTCGAACTCGTTTGTTGCCCGAACGTTCGCGAGCAGATCATCGGCGGCGATGCTCAACGAGCTGTAGTCGCGCCACTTGACCGGGAACCCAATTTTGGGGGTGAACTTGTCGAGCTTGTGGATGGCACGTTCGCGGGTTTCCGGAGTCATCCACTCCAGCGTCGTAATTGACTGGCGGTAGGCCTCAATCAGGTTGGCGACGAGTTCGTCCATCTCCTCCTTGGCTTCCGGACGGAAGTGACGCTCCACATACACACGCCCGATAGCTTCACCAAGGGCACCTTCCACGAGGGACACTCCGCGCTTCCAGCGGGCCCGCAGTTCGGGGGTTCCGCTGAGGGTGCGTCCGTAGAAGTCGAAGTTCGCGTCAACGAACTCGCTGCTGAGGTAGGAGGCGTTGGAGCGGATAACCTGCCAGGCCAGCCAGTCCTTCCAGCTATCAAGACGCTCGTCAACGAGGACGGACTGCAGAGCTTCCACAAAGCTCGGCTGACGAACCACCAGCTCATCTAAGGCGTTCTCTGGCACGTCGACCGCGGTCAACCAAGCGTCGAGGTTCACCGATCCGGCCAAAGTGGTCAGCTGCTGCCAGCCGGTGAGGTTGTAGGTGGCTTCGCTGTCGCGGGAGCGAACGTTGTCCCAGTGGTGGGAGGCGAGCTCGGTTTCCAGAGCAAACACTCGTGCTGCGCGAACAGCCGTGTCATCCAAGCCGGCCAGGCCCAAAATCTTCTCGAGGTACGCAACATAATTCGTGCGGATGTCCGCAAACTTATCGTCTCGGTAGTACGACTCGTCGGGCAGACCGAGACCGGCTTGCTCAAGGAACACGAGGTAGCGCTCTGGGTTGCCCGGGTCGTTGTCGACAAACATCTGAAAGAACCCGGTGGTTCCGCCGCGTTCGAACTTGCCCAACGCGGTAAGTAACGTTTCGACGGAGTTGACGGCCTCGACCTCGGCGAGGAGGGGGCGCAGCGGCTCAGCGCCCAACTCTTCAATACGTTCTTCGTTCATGTAGCTCGCGTAGAGGTCGCCGATCTTGCGCTGCTCAGTGCCGGGCTCCGCGTTCTGCGCCTCTTCGATGATGGCGCGCACATTGCGTTCAGCTTCTTCAGCGAGCAGGTAAAACGATCCGTACCGTGCCTTATCGGCCGGGATCTCTGCCCGGTTAATCCACTTGCCGTTGACGTGACGGAACAGGTCATCCTGTGGGCGCACGGCCGGGTCGAGTTCGTCGAGGTGAATTCCGGAGGACAAGGGTGTCGTAGGGCTCATGAGGGCAAGCCTAGGGTTCATTGGCGAGCCTCGCTGGGAGGTTCCTCGCAGTTATAGTCGAAGCATCAAAGGACTATTGCGGCGCTCCCCCTTGGATGCGGACATTGCGCGGCTTGCCGTACCCGCTCTGGGCGCGCTGGTAGCAGAGCCACTGTTCCTCCTCACCGACACAGCCCTGGTGGGACACCTCGGCGCCAATGCCCTCGGCGGTTTGGGGATCGCCAGCACCATCCTGCAAACCGTGGTGGGTTTGCTTATTTTTCTTGCATACGCGACCACCCCAGCGGTCGCGCGGGCGCTTGGCGCCGGTAACCGGCGTGGTGCGATCCGTGCCGGTATTGACGGAATGTGGCTGGCCGCGCTGCTCGGCGCGGCTCTGTTGGGCGCGGGAATCGCCGCCAGTGGTGACCTGGTGGCCGCATTTGGTTCAAGCCCAGCCGTCACCGAACAGGGCACCATTTACTTGTCGATTTCGGTGTGGGGATTACCCGGAATGTTGCTGGTGATAGCGGCGACCGGTCTGCTGCGAGGCTTACAAGACACACGCACTCCCCTGATAGTTGCGGTGGGCGGTTTTGGGTTGAACGCGGCACTCAACGTGCTGTTTATTTACGGTTTTGGTTGGGGTATCGCCGGATCAGCGGCCGGCACCGTGGTCGCCCAGTGGGCGATGGCTCTCATCTACATCGTGATGGCCGTCCGGGCTGCCCGGTCCAGTGGCGCATCCCTGAAACCGGGCCTCGCCGGAGTGGCGGGTGCCGTGACCTCCGGCAGCTGGCTGCTGCTGCGCACCGCGAGCCTGCGGGTAGCCATGCTCGTAACTGTGATCGCAGCAACTTCGCAGGGCGTGGGCGAGCTAGCCACCCTGCAGATAGCCCTCAC
>DASYMY010000069.1:0-3277 GCA_036008825.1 Glaciihabitans sp. | reverse complement strand
TGGAGGTTGCCCTGGCGCTGGTGGACGTGATTCGCACCGGCGAAACGGGCAGGCTGCGCTCCTGCGCTGCGGGAGATTGCAGCGGGGTGTTTTTGGACCTATCGCGGAACGGGTCGAAGCGGTTTTGTAGTGTGCGCTGCGGCAATCGAATGAACATGATTGCGTTCCGGGAGCGTGCGGCGGCTACTCCCGCTCAAGACGTTGCAGGCCACGGCCAGGGTGCCAGTATTCGACGATAAGGTTTTTGCCGATCACGTGGGTGAGCACCACCTCGGTGATGTCGATGGCGAAGTAGCCCGCTCCGGGGAAGCCGCCTTCGTCCGGTGGGTCGATGGCGACGAGCGAGCCCGAGATTTTGGCGTCACCTGGCCAGGCGCTTGGGTCTTCCGGCGGCTCCAAAGTGGGGCTGTGGACGGCGACGCGGGGATCGCGTTCGACGTCTTGAAGTTTGCGGGAATGCGGCATCATGCCCAGGATGACGTCACCGTCGGCGAACTCAAGTTCAACGCCGCTGATGCGGGGGGAGCCGTCGTGGCGCAGGCTCGCCATCGTTTTGTTGGTGCCTGCGTTGAACAGTTCGCGCACACGCGTGGCAAACTCTGGCGCATCCTCCTCGATGTAAGCCCAGGTAACCACGATGTTTTCCTCCCGAGAGGCGTAAAGCGAATCAGCGGGGAAGCGCGAGTGCGGAAATCACGTCCGCAGGCACGGCTTGCATGGCGTGAGGGCCAGCAACGTCGAACCACACCGCTTCGAGAACTCCCTCATTCTGCTGGAGGAACTCGAGCAATGTCGACCCGTCGTACATAATTACGCGGTGATCCGTCTCTTCGGGAACCATGCGCACGTAGTTCGCCGCCGAGGAGAACAGCAGCAGCATGTACTTGTCGGCTTCACCGCGGCGGAATACCCGCACCTGTGCGGGGCCCTCGACATCGAGCAGCGGAACAACGACTCCGTTGTTGCGGAGGGCGAGCGCTACCTGCAGGGTGTCTTGCGCCTCCAGCGCTTGCGCGAGAGGGTCAGAGCGGAAGTTGTCGTCGTCCGCGTCGATTATCGAGCCAGCCACTAGCGTTATCCGTCACTCATCCGTCGGGGAACCGTCACGATTCCGGTGGGAACTTTAGTTGAGGACGAACTGTTTGGATTCGCTCGATTCAACACCATCAACAATAACGTCCAGATGGTAGCTGGCTCCGCCTCCGGTGACCGCTGTGCGCGTTTCAGCGTCGCAGGTGGCGGGATCAGAGCGGGTGCGGTCCCACGCGAATGGGGCACTCGCCAGCGGTGCCGCACCGGGAGTGAGCTCACTCTGCAGCGCAACGGGAGCGGACTGGCAGTCTTTCGACGACCAGATGCGCTCTTCACCACTAGTGATGATGTACTCCTGAACGTCGGTGCCCACGTCCATGGTGCACGCAGCGGCACCCTCATAGGTGACGGTCATCGACAATTGCGGCGACACGTCGGCAGCGTAGGTGGTGGCGTCGGTCACCGGGGTGACAACAACGTCTCCCGGAACACATTCACCACCGCTGGCCACGGGGGTTTCTGGCTCCGACACTGTTGGCGTTGGAGCAGGGACGGATGCCGGTGTGCTCGAGTCGGGGCGGTTGAACAGGAGCACGATCACAACAATGATCGCGATGAGGACTAACCCCACAATGAGTCGGCGGCGCCAATAAACTTTGCTTGGCTGCGGGCCGACGGGATGCTTAAACGTCGACATACCCTGAGGGTATCTAGAGGAGCTTCAGCATGCGGGTATTGCCGAGCGTGTTTGGCTTAACTCGACTCAAATCAAGGAATTCCATCACACCTTCGTCGCCTGAGCGCAGCAATTCTTGGTACACCTCGGGGGCGACGACGTCTTCGGCGATGGCGTTGAAGCCGTGACGGCCAAAAAAGTCGGTCTCGAAGGTGAGGCAGAACAGTCGGCTGAGGCCGAGGGTGCGGGCATCCGCTTCGATTCGATCCAGGATGGCGTGACCTACACGTTTGTGCAGCCAGTCTTCAGCCACGGCGAGGGTGCGCACTTCGCCGAGGTCTTCCCACAGCACGTGCAGTGCGCCACAGCCGATGAGGTTTCCCTCGGTGTCTTCGACCACTTTGAACTCTTGGACCGACTCGTAGAACACCACGCGGTCTTTGCCGAGAAGAATGCGCTTTTGCACAAACGGTTCAACGAGCGCCTGGATGCCGGGCACATCCCCGGTGCGTGCGGGACGAACGTGGTAGTCGGGTCGCGCAGTCTCGGTCACTCAAAGTCCGTTCAGCAGGGTGGCGCGCACCTCACGCCACCCGCTCCACGATAGTGCCGTGGCTTGGCCACCCCCAACACGGGTTACGGGGCTTAAACGTAGATCAGGGCCGAAAGCGTGATGCTTTCGGCCCTGATCTCGTAACTACCTCTGCTTAGACTTCGGCGGCCTCGATGGCTTCCGGTGCCTCGACCAGTCCCGGCTGGCGGGAGGTGGTCAGAACGAACTGCTCGTCGAGGAAGTCCACGTGGACGTGGTCTCCCGCGTTCAGCTCGCCGTGCAGGATCTTCTCGCTCAGGCGGTCTTCCACTTCGTGCTGTACAGCACGACGCAACGGCCGCGCACCCAGCGACGGGTCGAATCCGATCTTGATGAGGCGCTCCTTGGCCGCGAGCGTGAGCTCGATGGTCAGGTCGCGGTCCATCAGACGGTCCTTGAGGCGAGTGATGAAGAGGTCGACGATCTGCAGCAGTTCTTCGGGGCTCAGCTGCGGGAAGACGATGGTCTCGTCAACACGGTTGAGGAACTCCGGCTTGAAGTGCTTCTTCAGTTCTTCGACAACCTTGCCGCGCATCCGGTCGTAGCTGGTGGCGGTGTCGGAGGCGGAGGTGAACCCAATCGGGGTACCACTGATGTCGCGGGTACCGAGGTTGGTCGTCATGATGATGACGGTGTTCTTGAAGTCGACAACTCGGCCCTGGCCATCCGTCAGACGTCCCTCTTCCAGAATCTGGAGGAGCGAGTTGAAGATGTCGGGGTGAGCCTTCTCGATCTCGTCGAAGAGCACTACGGAGAACGGCTTGCGGCGCACCTTCTCGGTGAGCTGTCCACCTTCTTCGAAGCCAACGAATCCGGGAGGGGCACCAAACAGTCGCGAAACCGTGTGCTTCTCGCCGTACTCGCTCATGTCGAGGGAGATCAGGGCGTCTTCGTCGTCGAACAGGAACTCGGCGAGCGCCTTGGCCAGCTCGGTCTTACCCACACCGGTCGGGCCGGCGAAGATGAACGAACCGGAG
>DASYMY010000068.1:0-1779 GCA_036008825.1 Glaciihabitans sp. | reverse complement strand
GTCCACATACAAACCGTGTCAGATATCATCCACGGCTAAATGTAACTGTTCAGACTTAGGGTAAGTAGTGGTTGCACACTTTTTGCTGTCACTCATCACATGACACCGGACGAGCAGATTGCCGCCCTACAAGCCGAGAACGCGACGCTGCGTCAGGACCTCTCCCTGCTGCGCGAGCAACTGGCTGCCGCCCTCGCTCGCATTCAGGAACTCGAGAACCGGCCCAAGGAGCCGCCCTCCTTCCTCAAACCCAATGCACCTAAGCGCCAGCCCAAACCACGCAAGAAGCGCGACCCCAAGCACAATCGCGCCCGACGCTTGGAGCTTCCCTCCAGGATTGAACAGCATGCGCTTGAGCACTGTCCTGACTGCCATCAACGCCTACGCGGTGGTGCCCTTGCTCGCAGACGTCAAGTCATCGAGCTCCCCGAACCACACCCCGTCGAGGTCATTGAACATCAAATCATCAAGCGCTGGTGCTCCTGGTGCACCTGTTGGCAAGCACCACCTCTTGACCTGAGCGGTCAGGTGCTCGGCCACAGCCGCATCGGTGTACGCATCGCCAGCCTGATTGCCTATCTCCGCACCACCCTGCGGTTGCCAATCCGTCGCATTCAAGCCTATCTGCAGACCATGCATCGCTTGACCATCAGCACTGGTGAGATTACCGAACTGCTCCATCACGTGCGAGAGGCGACGCAGGGTGCAGTCGAGAGGCTCAAACGTGAGGCGCGGGCAAGCCCGATCCTGCATGTAGACGAGACCGGCTGGCGAGAAGCAGGTCAGAACGGCTACGTCTGGAGCTTAAGTACGCCGGAGGGAGTTCGCTACTATGAATATGACCACAGCCGAGCGGGTGCAGTAGCGACGCGGCTAATCGGCAAGGAGTATCGTGGTCACCTGGTGACGGACTTCTACGCGGGCTACAATCACTTGCCCGGACCACATCAGCGCTGCTGGGTGCATTTGCTGCGTGACCTGCACGAGTTGAAGGAGCGGCACGGGCAGGATGTGCGGGTACGGCAGTGGGCGGTGCAGGTGGACGCGGTCTACCGTCTGGCGCAGCAGCGGCTGGTGCAGATACCGATGTTGACAGGTGGGCAGCGGCAGGCGTTGTACGAACGGTTGGTGGAGCGTGTGGTGGGGCTGGGGAAGGCGTATGCGCAGACGAGGGGACATGCCTGCCAGGCTTTGGCGAAGCGGCTGTTACGACATCAGGGCGAGTTGTTCCAGTTTGTGCTAATCGAGGGGCTGCGGGCGGAGAACAACCTGGCGGAGCGCAGTCTGCGTGGAGTGGTGGTGGTGCGCAAGATCAGTGGAGGGACGCAGAGCGAGGCGGGCAGCAAAACGAGGATGGGGTTGATAAGCCTGTTCGAGACGTGGCAGGCACGTGGGCTGAATCCGTTTGAGGAGTGCCTGACTCTGTTGCGTCAAACTCCCTTACCCCAACTCTGAACACTTACTGGGTCTAGCTTTTTTGCCGGTGGCCCTGCCGTGTGTTATACTTATGTGCGGTGCTCAGCACCGATTTCACACATCCTCCGACTGCATGTGGTCTGCCGCCCCTCGTGGGTGGTCCGCGCGCGGAAAGACGAGGATGGCGGTTACAAGATACGGAAAGGGTTCTTCACGTGACAATGGCACAAGCAGAGGCCCAGCAGCGCGTTATCTCTATGCGCGAACTGCTGGAGGCGGGTGTACACTTCGGGCATCAGACCAAGAAGTGGAACCCCAAGATGCGCCCGTATATTTTCACCGAGCGCAACGGTATTCATATCC
>DASYMY010000067.1:0-6068 GCA_036008825.1 Glaciihabitans sp. | reverse complement strand
TCTGATCCGGGTACTGGTCGGAGTAGCGCGTTTAGTGCGTCGTCGGGAGAAGTCACTGCGTTCCATTTCGGCTCGGAGTGGGGCCCAGCCGGTTAAGAGCTAACCGGAGCAGCACCGGCACGGTGGCGGGTTGTGGGGCAGAGTCCGCGGATAGGGCATCGTCAACGGCTTGAGCGGCAATTCGTTCATTCCAGCCCAGTCCGACCAAAGCAATAAGCACGCTCTCGGACACGCTCGTCACCTGCGGCGCAGCGGCGCGCGGTACAGAGGCGCCAACAACTAATTTACCGGTGAGGGAGAGGACGATCAGTTTGGCGGTCTTTGGACCGATTCCTGACACTTTGCGGAAAGCGGCGTCATCCTCCATCGCGACCGCCATCGCAATTTGGGCAGGTTCCATGACGGCAAGAACCCCCAAGGCCGATTTAGGTCCAACACCAGTCACACCACGCAGGGCATCAAAAACAGCCAGTTCGTCGCCGTCGGCAAAACCGTACAAGCTGAGGTCATCTTCACGAACGATCAGCGCGGTGCGTAAGGTCGCTTCGCTACCCGGACGGAGGCTTAACGCAAGTTGCGGGGTGACGGCTACAGCGAGCCCCACTCCCCCAACTTCGATTACCACGGAAGAGCCGGCGACAGCCAGGACAGTGCCACGCACGGAAGAGATCATGATCCCAGCCTACGAGCGGCCACTGACTTCTCTGCCGCTCGCCACGCTTCCTGGGCAGGAGTTAGCGTGGTGGTCCCCGTCCGTGTGCTGGTAGGCACCCCAGTGCGCCACGCGTGACAGAGCGCCAAAGCAAGCGCGTCGGAGGCGTCGGCGGGAGTGGGCAGTTCTACCAACCCAAGGACACGAGCGACCATCGTTGCAACTTGCTTTTTATCGGCAGCGCCGTACCCGGTGACCGCAGCCTTCACTTCGCTGGGGGTGTGCAGGCCTACGGACAGCCCGCGTGCCGCAGCCTGATGCATGGCAACTCCGCTGGCCTGCGCTGTGCCCATAACGGTGCGGACATTGTGCTGAGCGAAGACTCGCTCCAGCGCGACCGCTTCCGGTTTGTACTCGTCGAGCAGCCCGGCAATGCCCTGCCCAATTGCAAGCAAACGTTGTTCGAGAGGCATGTCAGGCGGAGTGCGGATGACACTAACGTGAACTAACTTTGCGGAGCGGGAGGGTTCAACATCAACGACTCCCACCCCACATCGGGTGAGTCCCGGGTCTATTCCCAGTACTCGAAAGGACACGCCCTACTCTTCGTCTAGCGCGGCTTGTACGTCGGCGGGGATTTCGAAGTTGCCGTACACGTTTTGAACGTCATCGTTGTCGTCGAGTGCATCGATGAGCTTGAAGATCTTCTGCGCGGTTTCGAGGTCGACGGCGATCGTCAATCCGGGAACGAACTCGACATCGGCCGAGTCGTAGTCAATTCCGGCATCCTGCAAAGCGGTGCGAGCAGCCACAATGTCCTGCGGTTCGGTGATGATCTCGAAACCCTGACCGCGGTCATTGACCTCCTCGGCACCCGCGTCGAGGACGGCGCCGAGGATGTCGTCTTCGGTCATGCCCTCAGATTTAGTGACCGAGATGACACCCTTGCGGCTGAAGTTGTAGGCAACACTGCCGGGGTCGCCCATGGTTCCGCCGTTGCGGGTCATCACGGTACGCACATCGGCAGCCGCGCGGTTGCGGTTGTCGGTGAGACATTCGATCAACAGGGCAACGCCGCCCGCTGCATAACCTTCGTAGATGATGGTTTGATAGTCGACGGCTTCGCCCAGTTGACCTGAACCACGCTTGACAGCACGGTCAATGTTCTCGTTGGGGACTGACGTCTTTTTCGCCTTTTGGATGGCGTCAACGAGTGTGGGGTTACCGGACAGATCGGCACCGCCGATTTTCGCGGCGACCTCGATGTTTTTAATGAGTTTGGCGAACGACTTTGCACGGCGAGAGTCTTTGACTGCTTTTTGGTGCTTAGTGGTTGCCCATTTGGAGTGGCCTGACATACAGAACATTCTAACTAGCGGGCGGGCGGCCCTTTGCCGCCGAAACCTATCTCGCGGGAAACTGCGGTTATTGTGCTGCGGCAATCATCGTGAGGAAGTGCGAATGGAAGCGCGTTTCGCCTGACATTTCAGGATGGAACGATGTCCCAAGGAGGTTGCCTTGCTGCACTGCAACGATCCGTCCGTCGTCGAGTGCTCCCAGCACAGTCACGTTGTCGCCCACACTCTCCACCACAGGAGCACGAATAAAAACGGCGTGAACAGCTGGCGCCCCGAGTGCGGGAACGTCGAGGTCTACTTCAAAGGAATCAACCTGCGAACCGAATGCGTTCCGACGAACGTCAACGTCAAAACCACCGAGGGTTTGCTGACCGTCTATTGAATCTAAAACGCGGTCTGCGAGCATAATCAGCCCGGCGCACGTCCCGTACACGGGTAGGCCCGAAGAAATTGATCGCTTCAGCGGCTCGGCGAGACCAAACATTCGAGTGAGTTTGTCCATAACTGTGGACTCTCCGCCAGGAATGATGAGGCCACTAATGAGGTCAAGGTCCTCAGGTCGACGCACCGGTATGGCGTTCGCGCCCAGGGAAGCGAGCGTCGCGAGGTGTTCACGAAAATCCCCTTGAAGTGCGAGAACGCCAACCGGTGCTGCGGTCGAAGTGGTACTACCAGCCACGCTCGGCCAGGCGGTGCGGTGCGGGGAGGTCGGAGACGTTGATTCCGACCATCGCTTCACCAAGCCCACGCGAGGCTTCGGCTATCACATTCGGGTCATCGAAGAATGTGGTGGCTTTAACGATGGCGGCTGCACGCTGAGCCGGGTTGCCTGACTTGAAAATTCCTGATCCGACGAACACTCCATCTGCGCCAAGCTGCATCATCATGGCCGCGTCGGCCGGGGTAGCGACTCCCCCGGCGGTGAACAGAACGACGGGCAGCTTTCCGGTGCGAGCGATTTCGACGACCAGGTCATAGGGTGCCTGCAAGTCCTTCGCCGCGACGTACAGTTCGTCGTTGCTCTTCGCAGACAGGGCAGCGATCTCGCCCCTGATGGTGCGGATGTGCTTGGTGGCTTCCGAAACATCTCCCGTGCCCGCTTCACCCTTCGAGCGGATCATCGCAGCGCCCTCGGTAATACGACGCAGCGCCTCTCCTAAATTGGTGGCACCACAAACGAAGGGAATGGTGAAGTTCCACTTGTCGATGTGGTTGACGTAGTCGGCGGGGCTCAACACTTCGGATTCGTCGATGTAGTCCACTCCGAGTGACTGAAGCACCTGGGCCTCAACGAAGTGACCAATGCGGGCTTTTGCCATAACAGGGATCGAGACCGCGGAGATGATGCCGTCAATAAGATCGGGGTCGCTCATACGAGCAACACCGCCCTGAGAGCGAATGTCCGCTGGAACACGTTCGAGTGCCATTACCGCCACGGCGCCGGCATCCTCCGCAATCTTGGCTTGCTCAGCGTTGACGACGTCCATAATGACGCCGCCCTTCAGCATTTCTGCGAGTCCCCGCTTGACGCGGTTCGTGCCCAACTGTTCTGACGAATTGCTGTCGCTCATAGTCCTAAATTCTACTGGTGTTCTGATGTCGGCCATGCGGCTGCGACGGAAGCGCGAACGTCTCCGAGCAATTGAGGAACCGCTTTGGTACCGGCGATGATGGGGAAGAAATTGGAGTCAAGAGCCCACCGCGGAACCACGTGCTGGTGCAGGTGCTCGGCGATGCCTGCCCCCGCAATTCGGCCTTGATTCATTCCGATATTGAACCCGTGCGCGGTGGATACCTCGGTCAGCACTCGCATTGCCGTTTGAGTGAGGCTCGCAATTTCTGCGACCTCTTCATCCGTGGCGAGGTCGTAGGTGGAAACGTGCCGATACGGGCACACGAGGAGGTGGCCGCTGTTGTAGGGGAACAGGTTCAACAACACAAAGGCATGCTTGCCGCGCGCAACAATCAATGCTTTTTCGTCGTCCAGTGTGGGGGCGATGCAAAACGGGCAGGCGTCCTCACCCGGCATCTGGCCGTTCTCAATGTACACAAGACGGTGCGGTGTCCACAAGCGTTGAAACGCGTCAGGAACGGCAGCGAACTCGGTCGACGATTCAACCTCGTACTCGACGCCATCAATGTCTGTGGCGGTGTGTCGCCCCATGTCAGACCTGCGCTCGGGTTGCAATTGCCTCGGTGATGCGAGTGATTGCTTCCGCAATCGGCACACCGTTTTCTTGCGTTCCGTCGCGGAAGCGGAAGCTTACGGACCCGGCGGCACGATCGTCCTCTCCTGCAATGAGTTGGAACGGCACTTTGTCTTTGGTATGCGTGCGAATTTTCTTTGGCATCCGGTCGCTGGACGTATCGAGTGTTGCTCGTACTCCCGCCTTTTTCAGCTGGTCAATCACGTCGCCGAGGTACTCCTCGTACTGCTCGGCTACGGGAATTCCGACCACCTGAACCGGCGCGAGCCAGACAGGAAAGACGCCAGCGTAGTGTTCCAGCAGTACCGCGAAGAAGCGCTCTATCGAGCCGAACAATGCGCGGTGGATCATGATGGGGCGCTGTCGAGTCCCATCAGCGGCTGTGTACTCCAGGTCGAACCGTTCGGGGAGGTTAAAGTCCAGCTGAATCGTCGACATCTGCCAGGTGCGACCGATTGCGTCTCTTGCCTGGACAGAAATTTTGGGTCCGTAGAATGCCGCGCCACCGGGGTCGGCAACGAGCTCGAGGCCTGATTCAGTTGCGACTTCCCGCAGCGTTTGTGTTGCCGAATCCCACAGTTCGGGATGCCCAACGAACTTCTCGCTTTCGGGATCCCGAGTGGACAGCTCCAGATAGAAGTCGTCCAGCCCATAATCCTTGAGCAGGTTCAGCACAAACTGCAAAGTGGAGGTGAGTTCGTCTTTGACCTGGTCAGGAGTGACATAGATGTGGGCGTCGTCCTGCGTCATCCCTCGAACTCGAGTGAGGCCCTGGAGCGTGCCGCTCTTTTCGTACCGGTACACCGATCCGAACTCGAACAAGCGAAGGGGTAGTTCTCGGTAGCTCCGACCACGAGAGTTGAAGATCAAGTTGTGGAACGGGCAGTTCATGGGCTTCAGGTAGTAGTCGACGCCCTGACGTGTGACGTTGCCCTCGTCGTCCAGTTCCTGGTCGAGGTGCATGGGGGGGAACATTCCGTCCGCGTACCACTGGAGGTGCCCGCTGGTCATAAACAGGTCGCTCTTGGTGATGTGCGGTGAGTACACGAAATCGTACCCAGCCTCGGTGTGCCGCTTCCGCGAGTAGTTTTCCATCTCCTGGCGGATGATTCCGCCCTTGGGGTGGAAGACGGGCAGTCCGGAGCCGATCTCGTCGGGGAAGGAAAAGAGGTCAAGTTCTTGACCTAGTTTGCGGTGGTCGCGTTTGGCGGCCTCCTCCAGGCGTGCCTGGTAGGCGCGGAGTTCTTCTTTAGTTGCCCAGGCGGTGCCGTAAATGCGCTGAAGTTGCTTGTTTTTTTCGGACCCACGCCAATAGGCCGCGGCCGATCTCATAATGGCGTAGCCATTTCCGATCATGCGCGTGGATGGCACGTGCGGCCCACGGCACAAGTCTTTCCAGATGACATCCCCAGTTTTGGGGTCAACGTTGTCGTAGATGGTGAGTTCAGCCCCGCCGACTTCGACGGATTCATTGTCGGCGCCGAGTGCATCGTCCCCACTGGCTGTGCCCTTGATCCCGATTAGTTCGAGCTTGTAGGGCTCAGTGGCGAGCTCAGCTCGGGCTTCGTCGTCTGTCACCACGCGACGCGTGAATCGCTGGCCAGCGCGGATAATGCGTTCCATAGCCTTATCAATGGCTTTGAGGTCTTCCGGCGTGAACGGAGTCTCAACGTCGAAGTCGTAGTAGAACCCGTCAGTGATGGGCGGGCCGATGCCGAGCTTTGCTTCCGGGTTGATAGTTTGTACCGCCTGCGCCATTACGTGGGCCGCAGAGTGACGCAGGATGGATAGACCATCGGGCGACGTGACATCAACAGCCTCGACTAGGTCAGCGTCGGTGACGGTCGTGGC